>DAOUSR010000078.1 GCA_030627125.1 Thioploca sp. | reverse complement strand
TTCAGATCAGCCTACTGTGTATCATAAACTCATAGTAAAAAAAGTTGGTAATGGAACTATTTTTGCGGATTATGGTATCAACTGTGGTACTGTTTGTGAACAAGATTTTGCTGATCAAACTGAAGTAAATTTAATTGCAACTCCAGATACAGATTGGTCATTTACTGGTTGGACTGGTGATTGTGATAAAGATGGTTTGGTAAGATTGCACAAAGATAAGACCTGTATTGCTAATTTTAAATCTACTATAGTTGAACTAATTGATATCCCAACAACAGACTCACCAAGTAATCCAACAGAAACTTCCAGTGAATCAACTATAGATGGCAATGGTGATGGAATTTTGGATGACAAACAGATTTATGTGATTACAATTCCGGATGCTATAACAGGTGAATATATAACTTTAGCTAGTCATATTGGTTGTCCAATTAAAATGGCCTCTGCTCATACTGAAGGAGAACAAGCGTTTGAAACTGAAGGATATAGCTTTCCACAAGGAATCGTTTACTATGAGATACAATGTAAAAAAGTAAATATAACCATGTATTTTCATGGCATGTCTAAATTCAGAACTAAACCAGTTTACAAAAAATTCGGCCCATTAACTCCGGGTGATTTAAGTACCTTAAGTTGGTATACGTTGCCAAATGTAATTTTTAGTATAACAACTGTTGATGGTAAACCGGTGGTTACTGCTAAATTCACTCTTGAAGATGGAAAATTGGGAGATAATACTGGTATTGATGGGCGGATTATTGATCCGGGTGGAGTGGCTTTCAGTGATTAAAAAATTCTCTGTACAGTTTTTTGTCCTATACAAAGAAAAAATTTATTGTAATAATTTGTTTTATAGATAATAATATTATAAATATAGAGTATATTATTTTTGACAAAACTTCCGACAATTTTAGGTATTAAACATGAAATTTTTTTTAACTTTACTATTTGCTGTTATATATACTGAATGTACCTTCTCAGCTCAATTAGATGGTAATGGAGACGGTATTTTAGATAATGAACAGCCTTATGTTATCACTATTCCAGACGTAATAACTGGAGAATATTTAACCTTAGTTACTGATAATTGTCCTATCCAAGTAGCCTCTTCTCATGCAGATATTGAAAATACAGAATACAACTTTCCGCAAGGCATATTTTACTACGAATTGCAATGTACAAAAGCAAATATAACTATCTACTTTCACGCTATAAATCAATTAAAAAACAATTTAGTTTATCAAAAATACGGTCCAACAACTCCTGGCGATTTAAGTACATCAGCATGGTACACATTACCAAATGTTACTTTTACCAAAACAACAATATATGGTCAATCAGTAGTGACCGCCAGTTTCACTCTAATAGATGGTGAATTAGGAGATGATACCGGAGTTGATGGTAAAATTGTTGATCCGGGTGGAATTGCTTACAATGATGATATTGGCAATGTTATTAGTTTTATATCTAAAAAATTTACCGTTTCTCGCCAAGCTGGACAAGCCGTAATAACTGTCAATCGCAATGGTTTAATTGGAAATTTTGCAGTTGATTATAGTATCGTAGGAAACACTGCAATTGTTGAGAAAGATTTTCAAACTGTAAGCGGAACTTTAGTCTGGACTGATAATGAAAGAGGTGATAAAACTTTCACTATACCTATTACCCAAACCGCAACTGTTGGGAACATTATACAATTAAATCTAGCTAATTTAAATCCACTATTGGAAGATAGTTTATTGGGTATTGAAAAGGCAACCTTAACTATTACGGATGATGACATACTAACAACTTTAACTCCTCAACTAGTTCAAGATTTACCTTCAATCATAGATACAGCTTATATTGGTCAAGATCAAACATTTACCGAAAATGTAACTGTCACAAATATTGGAAACATAAGTCATTCAATTTTTGCCGGTTATGTTGAAAACAACGGTATGATAGCAAATTCTACCTTTCTTGAAACTGCAACTGTGAGTGGTGGTAAATTAAGTGGCAATATTATTAATAAAGGAATTATTGAAAATATTAATTTTGTAGGTAATTCTTTGAATGGCGGCATATTGTCTGGTAATATTACCAACGAAAGTGAAATTGGTGGAGTTATTAAAGATGTGTATTTAGCTGCTGGAACAATTCTGAAAGGTGGCAAGGTTGGTGGAGAAATTAATGGCGACCCAACTGACCCTCCGGTAATAACTGCTGCGGAAATACTGTCAGGTACTATCTTATCTAATGTTACTCTAAGTTTAACAGTGAAATTACCAGATGATGTAATACTAGGTGAAGGAGTTATCATACCAACTGAACCATATCAACCGGAAGATTTTGGTATAAATGCAGAAGATATTGCTAGTATGGATAGTGTAGAGTTCTCCGAGTTAGAGTTAGAAGCTTTAGCAACTTTTTCTGCCGAAGATGTAGCAAGCATTCCACCAGAAACACTATCCGAATTGAAACCAGAACAGATAGCAGTGATGGAAAAACTTAATAATCTAACTAAAGAGCAATTTGCCGCAATTCCAGTGGAAGCTTTGGAAGGATTAACTGCAGAAAATATGGGTGATTTTTCGGTTGAAATTATAGATAAATTTACTCCTGAACATGTAAAAGCACTCAACCCTAAAATTTTCAAAAATATGTCAAGTAAACTAATTTCTAGATTATTGGTTAATTTTGATTCCAATAAGATAACTCCGAAACAAGTAGCAGATTTATTGCCTAAAGGTTGGGAATTAGATATGGCAACAGGAGCTTTGACTCCACCAATAGGAGCTAAATTAACCCCCCAATATTTACATTCTTCAATTCCTAACATTAATACTGGCATTGGTTTAGGTGGCCAAGGAACTAGTATCAAAGAAGGTTTAACTAGTTCGCTAATTAATGAAGATTTAACTGATTTTGTTATTTCTCAACAAGAAGATGGAATCTTGATTGTAGAAGGAACTGGTAAATCTGCTGGGATTGAATATAGCTTTATTCCTGATGCAGATAATATAATTCAGGTAAATACGGAAAAAACTCCTATAGGATTATCAGTTGATAATGGTGGCTTTTTTCGAGTTACTACTCCAGAAGGACAGCAATATAAAGTAGTTCCAACCCCACATGATCCATTAGGTATTGAAGAAGTATTGAATAATCAAGCAATTGCTATCGGTAAAAACGGTGATGTACTGATGCAAATACCAAAAAATACCCGAATGATGAATTATAATCATTACGTGGCTATTTTTGATCCTTTTATTGAACCATCACCGGGAAATTGGTGTATAGAAATTGAGAATGGTGAGTCGTTATGTGATTTTGCTCAGGCTCCAACTGCAGAACGTCCGGGTTTGCATTTCCCTAAAGAACGGGCTAATTTAGAATTTAAAGAGGCTCGGATGGTATATCCAGATGGTACCACCCAAACTTGTACTCCAACTGTTTATTCACCAGAGACATTTATTGCGGAAGCATTGAAGTATCCGGGAGTAGAAAAAATATCTTTCAACTCAAATGGCAGCTTTTATGTTTTGCATGAAGGCAAGTCATATATTCTTAAACCGAGCTTTACCACAGCAGAAACCACAGCATCTACGCCAACTATTGCTTTGAACGATAAAGGTGGAGTTAACTATTCGGTACCAGTTGAATTGCCAAGCAATACTCGGAGAAATGCTAAAGTTATGTTAATGTTTGATTTATTTATTGAACCAGCACCAGATAATTGGTGTATAGAAGTTGGTGACGGTGATGTGTTTTGTGATTTTAATAATGTTCCAGCAAATTAATGTATAGTGTTGGTAGGGTCGGTGTAATGCAATGAAACCGACCATTTGGACTTATTTGGTAGTCCTAAACAAAGTAGTGGTAATGGTTTAAAATTACAATAAATCTATAAAATATGATAAAATACTTTATAGTATTTCCCAATTGAATGAATTATATCAATCCAAATTAACAACTTGATATTTATATCGAAGTTCATTAAGAATTAAGCATTCCTAATTAAGAATTGCTCTAGTTTACTTATTAAATTAGTAAATACAATTAAAGCTTAACATTGTAATTTTTAAAAAAGTCGTGGTAAACTTTGCTTCTAAAATTTGGAATTATATTAAAGAATCAATTATAATGACTACTAAAGGTCTTAAAATACCACCAACTAAAAGTGCTTTATTAGTTCTTAAACGTAAAGTAAATTTTTTAGAGCTAGATGTATCATTATTAGAACGTAAAAAAGAATTATTAACTCGCTTAGTTTACGAACGTCTTAAACAGTATCGTGAATTGCGTAATGAAGCTAAAAGTGTGTTAAAAACAGCTTATTACTGGTTAGGGATTACTCATACCCGTATGGGAGATCGTTCTCTGCAACAGGCTGCTCTTGGTTTAACCTCTCCTTTTGATATTAAAATTCTACCGCATAGTAGCATTGGAGTTCAATACCCAAATATTAATGCTAAACTTATTGATTTACAACCAGTAAGTTTAATGGGAACCGATACTAGTTTTGATGAAACTCGTTATCATCTTGCCGATATGGTAGTTTTGTTAGCTCGATTTGGAGAATCTGAAACTGCTTTATGGCGTTTATTAGAGGAACAACGTAAGACTCAAAAACGAGTCAATGCTCTTAAATATAATGTAATTCCTAAATATCATAATACAATCCGTTTTATTAAAGCCACATTAGAAGAAGATCGTAATACATTGTTTCAAATTAAAATTTTGAGAGAGCAACATTATACATAAAATATTAACTGATGTAATCATAATTGTTCTTGTAACTTATCAAAAGATCATGTTAAACTTTATTCTAATAAAGATAGAATTTAAATTTCATATATTTCAAAAATATGGAACTGGTTGGGACTGCTCAACCCGGACTCTAGTTGTAATCCTTCGGGATTATCAACAGAGAGCGAATTACCTAAAAATATCCAAGTTTGTCTAAGTTTTTTAGGGATAATCTGTAACAATTACTTACCATGCAAAAATTGGTAATGATTTTTTGAAATTCAGGGAGTTTTTGATGATAAAAAATGTACTAAGTATTTTGATACTTTTTATAAGTATTTTAAGTTATGCTGAAGATAACGATCCTATTGAAATTACTTATGTTGAATGGGCTAGTGAAGTAGCTAGTGCTAATGTAATTAAAGTTGTGTTAGAAGAAATAGGTCAAGAAGTTGACATTATTCCAGTTACAGCAGCAGCTATGTGGCAAGCTGTAGCAAGTGGTGATGTAGATGCTCACGTAGCAGCTTGGTTATATTCTACCCATGCTCATTATTTTGAAGCCGTAAAAAATGATGTAGAATATTTAGGACCTAATCTTAAAGGTACTAAAATTGGTTTGATTGTTCCTGAGTATGTCACCATTAATTCTATTACCGAACTTAATGCTAATGCTCCAAAATTTAGAAAACGGATTATTGGGATTGATCCAGGCTCTGGTTTGATGAGTAAAACTGAACAAGTAGTAGAAGAATATGGATTGCAACAATTTAAATTAGTTGAAGGCAGTGGTGCAGCTATGACAGCCAGTTTAGGAGCTGCCATCAAAGATAATGAGTGGATAGTTGTAGCCGGTTGGACTCCACATTGGATGTTTTCACGCTGGAAATTGAAGTACTTAGAAGACCCTAAAAATATATACAATCATAAGGATAGTCGTGGAGAAGAGCATATTGGTACTATTGTACGTAAAGGTTTAAAAGCAGATAATCCCAAAGTATATCAAGTGTTAGATAATTTTATATGGGAACCAACCGATATGGAACAAGTGATGATATGGAATGAAAATGAAGATACTGATCCTTATGATAATGCTGTGCGTTGGGTGAAGGAAAATCGTGATAAAGTAAATAAATGGATAGGAAAATAATGATATACCGAGCTAAATCAGGATTTCTTAAAGGTATGAATCCAACGGTAGCACTGTTTTCAAAAGCAGTTATTGTGTTGTTTGTAATTTTTGGAAGCGTTTGGACTGAAACTGCTTCTGAAACATTTAATGCTTTAAAGAAAAATATTATTCTTGGCCTTAATTGGTACTATATAGGGGTAGTAGCATTTTTTTTATTTTTTGTTATCTGGTTAGTGTTCAGCCGTTATGGAACTATCCGTCTCGGTGATGATGATGAAAGACCTGAATTTAGCTATTTTTCTTGGTTTGCGATGTTATTCAGTGCTGGAATGGGAATTGGGCTAGTATTTTGGAGCATTGCTGAACCAATCTATCATTTCCAGAGTAACCCTTTCATTACCGAAGGCTTGACTCCAGAAGCAGCAGAAGTGGCTATGCGAATTACTTTTCTGCATTGGGGGCTACATCCTTGGGCTATTTATGTCATAGTTGGTTTATCTCTGGCTTACTTTGCTTATCGTAAAAAATTACCTCTTACTATTCGCTCGGCTTTATATCCTATTATTGGTGAACGGATTTATGGGCCAATCGGTCATGCAGTTGATATTTTAGCTGTGTTTGGAACGGTGTTTGGATTGGCCACTTCATTAGGTCTTGGTGTACAGCAAATGGATACCGGATTATCCCATTTATTTAAATATAATTCTTATTCTACCAATGAACACATTGCTAAAGACGCATATACGCTTGAAAAGTGTGGTGGTATTATAGAGGCAGAACGAGCTGATTGTAATAGTTTAGCGGCAAAAGAATATCCTAAGCCATTTCCATATAGTTTAATTTTAATAATTGTATCCGTTACTCTCATTGCTACTTGGTCGGTGGTTTCTGGAGTTGGTAAAGGAGTAAAAATTCTCAGTGAGCTTAACTTAATGTTGAGTTTAATTTTATTAATATTTTTACTCCTGTTTGGACCAACTCGTTATTTATTGAATTCATTTATCCAAAACATCGGAGATTATTTAGCTGCGGTAATTCCATTAAGTATGTGGACTGATGCTAATAAAGATACTGGTTGGCAAAGTGGTTGGACAACTTTTTATTGGGCTTGGTGGATAGCTTGGTCGCCATTTGTTGGGATGTTTATAGCCCGCATCTCACGGGGACGGACTATTAGAGAATTTATTATTGGAGTTTTACTGGTACCAACTTCTCTGGCTTTTCTCTGGCTTACGGTATTTGGCAACACGGCATTGTATATGGAATTAATGCACACTGTCATAAACGAAGCGGGAGAAACGGTAGCAGCTATTGGTCAAGCTGGTATTATCGAAGCTGTGAATAAAGATGTTACTATTGCTCTGTATACCACTTTTGAAACAATTAACTTTGGTAGTTTCAGTATTGAATCTTTAAATCTAACTATTGATATGCATTTTATGAGCGTCATTGCTTCTGCTATCGCCACATTATTGATTGCTTCTTATTTTATTACTTCTTCTGATTCCGCAACTTTGGTAGTTTGTACTATTTTATCAGTAGGAAATGAAAACCCACCAATTATACATCGAGTATTTTGGGGCATTGGAGAAGGTACTGTTGCTGGAATATTGCTTATTTTAGGCGGTTTACAGGCATTACAGACCGCTTCTATTACTGCCGCTCTACCATTTTCATTCATTATTTTAGTGATGGTTTATGGATTGGTAAAAGCATTGAAACAAGAAGATATTTAATGTAATTTCTCTTGGTACAGAAAATTGTATCTGAATAAGAATTTTCTGGAATGAGGTACGATCTCCCAAAACCTAAGTAATAATTTTGAGAAATCAGCTTCGCTACATTCCAGAAACAACTAACTAACCTGTCTGGGTAACATATTTTATCATTATCCACGACACCTATATCTTTAGTATAAAACATGAAAAATCTAATTAAATTAACAATTGTAGTATCATTATTAACTGCTACATTAGCACATGCAGAAAATGATACTAGACAATTGGTAAAATTTCCTGAAATGATGCAAGAACACATGATGTCAAATATGCGTGATCATTTATTAGCAATTAATGAAATTCTGATAAATATGAGTACAGGAAATCTTGATAAAGTTGTTGAAATAGCTGAAAAACGTCTTGGTATAAGTTCATTAAATTTGCATGGAGCAAGTCATATATCAAAATTTATGCCAAAAGAAATGCGTGAAATTGGTATGAGTATGCACAGAGCTGCAAGTCGTTTTGCTATAAAAGCAGAGGAAGGAGAATTATTACCAGCTTACAAAATGCTTAATGAAATAACTTCTGCATGCGTTGCTTGTCATATGAGTTATAGAATCAGATAGCATAGATATATAGCAATTCTTAATATTATGAATTCTTAATCGACACTCCGCATCCCCTATCCGAAACCAGCGTATATTTTCTCATAAGGTTTTCCCAAGAGTTTTAACAGTTATAATTACAGCATGTATTGGGAGGAAGTGTTCGATTAGGAGTTTAATTAACTTAGCATTCTTCGATACAATAAATCCCAAACACCGTGGCCCAAACGCAAACCTCGTTGCTCAAATTTAGTTAAATGACGTTCCGCTGGACGAGGAGAAAAACCATTGGTATAATTGATAAATTCAGGACTAGCTTCTAACACAGCTAACATATGTTGAGCATAATTTTCCCAGTCAGTTGCTAGATGTAAATTACCACCAGGTTTTATCTTTTGAGCTAATAACTTAAGAAAGTCTGGTTGAATTAACCGCCGTTTATGATGCCGTTTTTTAGGCCAAGGATCGGGGAAAAATAGATATATGCTATTTAAGCAAGACGGGGGTAAATTATGTTTTAATATTTCCACTGCATCAGCATGTATCACTCGCACATTAGTTAATTGGGCGGCTTCAACTTTAATTAGGAGATGACCAATGCCAGGGGTATAAACGTCAATCCCTAAGTAATCATGTTGAGGATTCGATTCAGCCATGGCGATTAATGAATCTCCATTACCAAAACCAATTTCCACATGCTTTTCAGCCTTGCGACCAAACAATGCCTCTAAATTTAATTCACCATCAATCTCCACTCCATAATTCGGCCATAAGGTTTCCACCGCCTTACGTTGAGAGGAAGTAATACGTCCGCTACGTCGAACAAAGCTACGAATAGGCATTTTATAAATCACTCAATTGTAACAACAATACCTGCTCCTTCCTCTAAAGAACGAGATTTCCATAACTTAACCATCCTTTCTTCAAAGTTATTATTAAAATTAATTTCATGTTCTTCTAATAGTTTAACTACTCGATCACGTTCCCATAACCTTTGCAAATGTTTAACATCATCATCAGTATGCAACCATAATATACATGTGTGTCCTTGTAAAGCTACATTTAACGCTCTTCGCAACCTAGAGCCTAAGAAATTAGCATTACGCAAGTCACAAGTAGTAGTTAAAGAGCTTAATTTTATGGTTTCCAGTAGTATGGCTTGTTCTTTATCTGCTATTTCATAGATAATATGGGCTATTTCAAAATGGATGCTTAATAATTGATGCAATCTTTGACCGGATAATAAATGTTCATGTAATATATGATAATTTTCATTTGATGTGATGCCCATGACTATCTCTTGTGATTCTGCATTCACTTGTAAAGTCAATTCTTTCAATTTAATAGTAGCTAATCTTTTAAAAGAAAAACCTTTCATTTCTGCACAAAAATCATTTAACAAGTGAATGCTATTTAACAAAAGCCAGCGGCTATCCATACAATCATTCTCGGTTCAAACTAATTAAAAAAACATTCCTTGCAATGGTGATGAAGCACTGCCATAGCTTTTTCTTGGCATTCGGCCAGCTAAATACGCTTCACGTCCAGCTTCAATAGCTTTTTTCATCGCAGAAGCCATCAGTAAAGGTTGTTTAGCAGCCGCAATTGCAGTATTCATTAACACTCCATCACAACCTAGTTCCATTGCTACAGCAGCATCTGAGGCAGTACCAACTCCAGCATCTACTAAAATTGGCACATGAGCATTTTCTATAATGTTCACAATGTTAAATGGATTACGAATCCCTAAACCAGAACCAATCGGAGCAGCTAGTGGCATAACTGCGACACAGCCTAATTCTTCTAGCCGTTTAGCTATGATTGGATCATCGTTGGTATAAACCATAACTTGAAAGCCATCTTTAACCAAGATTTCTGCAGCTTCTAGTGTTGCTGTAATATCTGGAAATAAAGTTTTTTCATCACCTAAAACTTCTAATTTTACTAATGTATGTCCATTAAGCAATTCTCGTGCTAATCTGCAAGTTCGTACTGCATCAGCCGTTGTATAGCAACCAGCAGTATTAGGTAAGATAGTGTATTTATCTGGAGAAATTACATCCAATAAATTAGGTTTTTCTGGGTCTTGACCAATATTAGTTCTGCGAATTGCTACTGTAACTATTTCGGCTCCACTCGCTTCAATAGCAAGCTTAGTCTCTTCTAAATCTCTATATTTACCAGTTCCTACCAGTAAACGTGAGTTATAATCTTTACCAGCAATTGTTAAAGGTTTGTCAGCAAAATGACGTTCAGACATATTTATCCTATTTGATATGGAATTCTTAAAAGTTAATAGTATTATATTGTTTAACTATTTGCAATCTTTAATTACTTATGTTATTCATTAAAAATTCTAACAAAGCTTTTTGCGAATGAAGCCGATTTTCTGCTTGTTGCCAAACAACACTCTGAGAGCCTTCAATAACTTCAGCAGTAACTTCCTCACCACGATGGGCTGGCAAACAGTGCATAAACAAAGCATCAGATTTTGCTAAAGCTAACAATTCATTAGTTACTTGGTATGGCTTAAATACTTGCATACGTTCTTGCTGTTCTGCCTCTTGCCCCATACTAGCCCACACGTCAGTAGTAATTAAATCAGCATTTTTAACCGCTTGTTCTGGTTCAGTAATAAATGTTATATGCTTGGCAAATTTTTGCATCAATTCAGCTTGGGGTTTATAAGCAACTGGTGTACTAATAATTAATTCAAAATCAAATTGATGAGCTGCATTCATATAAGAATGACACATATTATTACCATCTCCAATCCAAACTACTTTCTTGCCTTGAATAGAACCGCGTTGTTCAACATAAGTTTGTACATCAGCAAGTAGTTGACAAGGGTGACAAAAATCAGTTAAAGCATTTATTATTGGCACTTTAGAGTATTGGCTAAAAATTTTAACTGTATCATGAGAATAAGTACGCACCATGATAAAATCTACCATTCTTGATAAAACT
Organism: Thioploca sp.; assembly: GCA_030627125.1. Taxonomy (GTDB): domain Bacteria; phylum Pseudomonadota; class Gammaproteobacteria; order Beggiatoales; family Beggiatoaceae; genus DRQV01. Next base: position 3,366 of record DAOUSR010000078.1, on the reverse strand, counting down.
CTGGCCATATCCCCAATTGGCTCACCACGACCTAGCTGAGTATCATTTTGGGATAGAAATATCGAACTTCCACCACATTGAGCCATCGCTGTTTCAAAAGAAACTCTAGTCCGAGTGGATGACTTTTCAAACACCATAGCTAGAACTTTATTTTTAAACAAAGGTGGACATTTACCATTTTTCTGTAATGCTTTAAGTTCAATCGCACGTTGAATTAATGTATCTAATTCGTTTTTAGACAAATCTAATAAAGTTAGAAAATGACGTACAGCCATAAAAATTTCCTTTTTAACCCTGTTTCTTTTGAACTAAATCGCTAACAGTTGCAATGATTTCGTCGGCTTGTTCATTGGTTAAAATAAACGGAGGTAACAGACGAATTACTCGCTCCGCAGTAACATTAATCAGTAAATTACGTTCAAGTGCTTTAGCTACTAATTGACCACAAGGTTCTACAAGTTCAATCCCGATCATCAAACCTTTTACCCGAATTTCTTTTACTCTAGCAACTCCTTTTAAAGCTTGGGTAAATCCTTGGTGAAATCGTTCACTAAGTTCTTGAACCCGTGATAATAGATTATCTTGTTTAATTGTGTTTATCACTGTCAATGCGGCTTTACAAGCTAATGGATTACCTCCAAAAGTTGAGCCATGAGTGCCAGGTTGTAAAATATCAGCTACTTTGCCTCTAGTTAAGCAAGCACCAATTGGAACTCCATTGCCTAAACCCTTGGCTAAGGTTATTACATCTGGAAGTATATCAGTATATTGGAATGCACACCATTTTCCAGTTCGTCCCATGCCAGTTTGAATTTCATCTAACATCAACAACCAATTATTTGCATCACATAAATTGCGTAATTTGACCAAATAATCAGTGTCTGGGATCGAAATTCCACCTTCACCAATCACTGGTTCAACTAATACCGCTACTATTTGAGATTTGGGAATTTTAGCTATTGCTTCAACATCATTATATGGAACTCGTATAAAACCTTCTAATAAAGGAGCAAATCCCTGTTGAATTTTAGGATTGCCAGTTGCACTTAAAGTTGCTAGAGTTCGGCCATGAAAAGAACCTTGAGTGACAATTATTGTTGGTTGTTCATATCCTTGTTGATGTCCATATAAACGGGCAATTTTTAAAGCTGCTTCATTAGCTTCAGCTCCAGAATTACAGAAAAAAGCTCGTTCCATATTGGTTATTTGGATTAATGCTTCTGCCAATTCTTGCTGATTGAATATATTATAAATATTAGACGTGTGTAACAACTTGCCAGCTTGTTCACATATTGCACTGGTAACTGCTGGATGGGAATGCCCAAGTCCACAAACGGCTATTCCAGATAAAGCATCTAAATAGCGTTTGCCTTGTGTATCCCATAGCCAAGCTCCCTCACCTTTGACAAAAGTTACTGGTAATTGAGTATAATTAGGCATTATTGACATGGATGTTCCCCAAAATAAAAAAGCAGCCCTAAAGGACTGCCATTTTGTTTTCTATTTAAATTTATAGTCTAATCTATAAAAAACTTTTGTTCAAACTTTACTGTATGAGTTTTCTCACCCGGAGTAACTTTAATATCAAACTTAATTATTTCTTGATTAGCAATAATGAAATCAGCGATGTAATAAATAGCATCTCCCTCATCAATCTGCCGAATTTTCATAGCTTTTTCTTGACCGATAAAGTTAGTGGCTTTAGCTATGACTGTAGAGGCAGCAGCTGTAGTTTGAGCTACCTTGTCTTTGCCAATCTTTCGTACAGAAACATTTAGCATTGCTCGTTTCTTACTGCGTGTTATATTATAAGAGCGGGCAATTTCGGCTGTCAAAAAATTGGTAATAAAAGTATTATAATGGATTATATAACCATCGTCAGTTTCCATCTGCCTATCTTCAGAAGCATAAGCTGTGAATGTTATCAAGGTAGCTAAAATTGAATATAAAATATTTCTAATCATAATTCTTCTCCTGCTTGAAATCAAGTGGACTAGTAAAAATATGGGTAAAGTTTACAATATCAACTAAAGATATGGATTTTAATTATACCAGAGTTTCTATTTATAACCGATTCTATTGATAAAAATAAATTATAGGTTATGACTGCATTTCCAACGGGACGTTATGAACGAGGAATCTTGATAATAATCCGTCTGCTGTTCTTTAATAGCTTCCAGTAAAACAGCCGTTAGTTTTCCATAAGCAATGGATTTGTAGCCTTCGGAGTCGGTGGATACTATTTCTGATAATTATTTATAATATCCACGAATTATTATATAAATCCACCCATTAGAGCCAGAATTTGAATAATTAGCAAATTGCATTGTTCCATTATTTTTTAATGGTATTATCTGGCTTGAATACCAAACTCCATTTTATCATATTCTCCATGGTGAGTTAAAATGATGCTTTGTCTTGCTAATTTTCCAAATAGAGAACTTGGTCGAATTCCCTTATCTATCCAGCTTCGTTGTTTACCACCTTCTTTGCCTAAAACAATATTCATATGGTCATCTTTATCAACTGTAACAAAAATATCTGCAAGAATTGCTTTCATAGAATTATCAATTTTTGGTAAAGTAATTTCAACATCTTGTGTGCCAGTAAATGAAAATTCCTTTATTTGTGGAGTATTGAATAATGCAAGTATTAAATTGTTAGTAGTTGTAAGATTCCCATCCTCCGAAACACTAACCGCATCCGTCAGCTTCTTAACTTCCTCACCAGAAGTCCCCAACTCCACCAACAACTTTTTCGATTCCTCTTCATTTTTCTCAGTTGCTTCCAAAGATAACTTAGACAAATCATAATCCGCTTTCAACTTATTTGCATAAGCATCTTGTTTAGTTGCATAATTGGATTCCAACTGCTCAAGTTTTCCATCAAACTTATCAGTCATTTTCTTAGTAGTTGCAGCCAAAGCATCCTTATATTCCCCAATTAACTCATCAATCTCAGCTACTTTTTGTCTAGCTTCCTTACTAAGTTCTTCCAATTTACTGATTTTATCCTCCAAATTTTCAATTTTCTCCCGTTCAATTTCAATCGGTGTTATGGAATTACCCGCCATAACTGGAGCAATAAAACCAACTCCCAATGTTGATACTAATAAAGCTGTTGTTAAAATTTTACGCATAAATATCTCCTAATTTAAATTGTTTGAATCAGGATTTTCAGGATTTTAGGATTTCCAGGATTTACAATCAAAACCAATTTGATTTTTAAGTTTTTAAATTCTGAAAATTCTTGAATTCTGTTAACTCGTAACCTGCGGTAAGATGTGGTGAGGAAACGAACCGCATCAACCATGATACATATTACGATACAATTGATGCAATTCCCTTCGTTCATTGCATCCTACGA
>DAOUSR010000211.1 GCA_030627125.1 Thioploca sp. | reverse complement strand
TGAATTCTACAAGAACATCAGGAATATCAATTCCACAAGATTTAGGATTATTAAGGCACTGTTGTTTACCAAGTTCAATCCCATATTGTTTTCCTGTATTATCTAAAGTATTTACAGATGCAATTTCATCTAACATTACAATTCCACAAGACTTAGGATTATTAAAACATTGTTTAATTCCATCTTGTTTTCCTCTACTGAATTCAGTAAGATTACTTGTTTTATCTTCTTCAGAAACGATGCCTTCCAAATAATTAGTGACTTTACCAAAAGCACTATCTTCTTTGAAGAAAATTTTTCCCAAAGACAATGTACCATCTAATAAATTATGAAAAAACTCAAATTTTTGAACTCCAGAACTTGCATTAGTTTGTGAAAAATCACTAGAACCATCAGATTTTACTCCCAAAATACCACTAACATCGTAATGGTTCCAACTAAAAAACACACCATCCCAATAAACTTTCATATTTAAAATAACAGTTTCAGAATATGTATTGTAATCACATCTATTAATATCTACACGGATATTTTGTCCACCACTAAGTTTGTATACTATTCTATTTCCAGCCTCTTTAGCAAGATATTTAGCACTATCTTGTTGATCATAAGTACATGGTTGAGCAAAAGACATAACTGGTAATCCAGTAATTAACAAAATAATCGATAATTTTTTCACTTTAGTGTTCTCCAAATATAAACTTTATTTACTAACACCGCTCTTTTCCCGCCGAAGGTCGGCTGCAAGGTTAAGTTAGAACTTTTTAATTAAATACAATAGTTGGGTGAGCAATAATATTACCCACCATACCCAATTATTCAGATATATAAATCGTATTCACACTTACTTCTTTTTAATATTTTGATTTGGATTCATTTGCTTACTTCGGTTATCTTGAACCTTATTGTACTGACGATTAGTTCCAGGAGTTTCTGGGTTAGAGTTTTTTTGATTAGAACTATTATCACTTGGTTTAATATGTTTTTTAGTCATTACACTTCCCTAAACACCCATATTAAGAAAACAGCTAAGTGCTGGGTGATTACACCTAACTACTTATTATAAGGTATATTCGCCAGGTTATTCCCAGATATTAACCGACAAATCAGACATACTAACGAATGTAAATTAAATATACCTTAAAATAATATGTTAATCCCACTTAATCTTTATGTCAAGCAAAGATTCTAATTTACTTAACAGAAATGCAAGGAAACTTGTTGAACTAGGCTGAAGCTTTAATGGTTGGTTCGGGTATGAGGCGAAGTGTATTTCCCGAAACCTAAGTAAAATCAGTTATTACAACCAATTACCTATCAATAAAAATGGTCCCCAATAAGATGGATGCCAGTAATATTTATTCGCAATTAATTGCTTTTGAGATATCTGTAAAGCTTTAGCTTTGGAAAGATCGGGAGTTTCTAACAACAATCGATAAAATTCACTCATCGCCTTAGCGGTCGCACTGTCTTCCACATACCACAAAGTAGCAATCGCACTTCTAGCTCCAGCTTTCACCGCAATCCCAGCCAAACCTAAAGCCGATTTATCATTACCAACTGCGGTTTTACAAGCACTTAAAGTCAATAATTCTAATGGTTTTCGATCTCTAAATTTACCTAAACCAATCACATCAGCTAACTTATCCATCTTCATTTTATCATCATAAGTTAACAAGTAAGTATGATCTGGGTCTGCATCAAATTCGCCGTGAGTAGCTAAATGAATGACGGAATACTTATTCTGAGCTATTTGAGATTTAAATTTCTCTATAGAAAAATCTTTATTAAAGATCAGATGATTCTCAAAAGTTCTAGCGGTAACAGCACGTTCCTTACAATTTTTCTCGGAAAATTCCGCATCAAATGAAATTAACTTATTATCTGCATTACCCTCAGTGAGACATTGCATATTTTGGAGTTCTTTTGGAACATTCGGTAACGCAGAATGGGCTTGAACGCTATCAGTCAAACCAGTTAACAGAATTTTACTATTATTCCAATCTGGTTTTTGTGGATTAACTAGCGACAAACCAGGAGTGAGGGCCATTGCATATTTCTCAATCAAAAAATGCTCTCCATCATGTAAAGTTGATAATGGAATCATACGTAGATAACCATCAGGCACCACGATTAAAGTATCCACACCTTTCAAGGTTGATTCGATAGGACGAATTAGCCAGTCGTAAAGCAATTGGGCTTGAGATAAAAATACATTTTTGGAACGTTTTTGTAAATTAAACCGAAATTTTTGTACTACCGCATTAAACTGCTTTGCAGATACTGGTATTTCTACCTGCTGGATATTATCTTGGTATAATACTTTGGTTAATATAACCAACCTATCTTCCAATGGAATTGGGTACAATATGGCAGTTTTTTGGAGTGTTTCTATATCTAATTCTGAATCATTTAAGTCAAGTAAGCTTTTAGTATTAGATTGCAAGGCTAATACACATTCATCAAAATAATTTTGTAATTCAGATACTTTTACCAATTCAGAAGTTTCGATTGCCTCTCGGATAAGCAGTTGCTTTTCTTTATTGTCAGAAGAATCATGAGCTTTTCGCAATAATAAATTGACTAATCCATAGTGAACTGGCTTAACCTGCTGGTCGAATGCAATGGTGGAAATGCGATAGCCAATATCTAATATTTGTTGAATTGGCTTTAAGTTAGAAGAGGCTAAACGATAGGCAGATATTGCTTGATCAAACTTAACTTTGGCTTGGTCAACTTTATTTTGCCTGATAAAAGATTGGCCTTGTTTATTAAAAATTCGGCCTTGTTGCCAATATAAACGATACAGATTGTGAGAAAAATGATTGGCTAAAGACAGTTTATCAACATTTTCAGCTGGTGAAACACTATCTCGATTGGTTGCAAAGATAGCTTTCCGAGTTAATGTCAATGCTTCCTCATAACGCAATTCTCTTTCATACAATTGAGCTAAATAACCATATGCTTTAGAAATACTTTGACTATCCTGTAATTTTTCGGCAACAACTACAGCTTGTTGGAATATCCGGTAGGTTAGAGTTGTAACTTGCTGCGGTTCTGTAAGTCTGGTTAGCAACTTATTTTGATCTGCTAAGTATTGAGCTTTCCCTATCAATTCTCCCGCCAAACTATCTTCTTGCAACACTGCTAACGCTAATTTACCTAATGAAAACAAATATATAACTTTCTCATGGCTATCTGGGATATTTTGCGTCTGCTGCCAAATTTTAGTTAATGAAGCTGCGGTTTCATCTAAAGAATCAGTATTTTTTAAACCTATTTTAGCTCGGTTGATAGATGCTTTAATAGCTAATGCACTATCACCAGCTTGATTAGCTAATTGCACGCTTTCTGCATAAGTTTGGATCGCCGCTTGTGGTAATTCATCGATAACTTTGAATAAATTCGCCTGCATTTCGGCAGCTAGTTTATGGTCTTTGGCAAAAGCTTTAACCGAAGTTGCAAGTTGCGTTAAAGAACTTTCAATATTGCCAGACCAAGTACATGATTTACTATTTTCATCAGCTTTACGAGCATCAGCTAAACAAAATTTTACAATTGCTTCAACCGCACTTTGAGTAGTTCCTTTCATAAAACTATCTTCCAAGACCGTTAATACGTTGCCCTGATTATTCAAAGCTCTAGCTAATATACCCGGATCATTTAATTTTCTGGCATTAACTACGCTATTACAAGCCAATGAACAAGTTGTTCCCCAATATTCCAATTCTTTCTCTTTCTGGGAATCTTTTTTGGTAAGAAAATTACCTTCCGAATACCGCATGGACAACAGTGCGTCACTAAGTTGATAAGCAACCATAGCTTGATGTTTAATGTCTTGAGTTTGTTCAGCTAGAGATAATGCCTTATTAAGGGCTGGAAAAACCGCACTGTGCATTTTAAGTTCTTGATAAGCTGCACCTAATCTGATTAAATTTTCAATACATTGCTTAGTATCCTTTGTACAATCAATTTGAGTTAAACTAGTTTCCCAGTATTTAGCTGCTTGCCGAAAATTTCCTTGTTGAAAAGAAGTATCACCTTGATTTACCAGTTCTATAAAATTATCAGCTGCTAATACATTAGTAAATATAAATATTAGGCTGATTATAAATTTGTTCATTAAGAGTCCTTAGTTAAGGTTATGATTATTTGAAATTACGGTAGTCTTAAACAAAGTAGTGTTAAACCTGCTTTTGAAACCTATAAGTTTTTTAAGTAATCACTATTTTATTTAGAACTACCAAAAATTCATATTCACGTAATAAAAGTTACAATATGTTATGAGCAACTTTAGGCATTTCGACTTGTTCAATCAGTTCAACTCGCATTTTCAACAACTCTTGGTTAGTTGGCTGTTTAGCAAGTTGGCGACTAAGTTGATCAATCGCATCATACCAAATTCCTGCACTTGCATAAACCATAAACTGTTGTTCTGGTATAGTTTGTTTAAGAGCTTTAGCTAGTTGTGCCGATTGAGTTTGATAACGAATAGTTGCACTTCCAAACACATCACCAGAAGGTTGCTCTGGGTCTCTCACAATAACCACAAACCATTCATATTCTTTCTCTGCTTCAAGTTGCACATCATAATCAGCTAATTTTAAGCTATATATAGTGCCACCCTTATTTTTACTCGTTAGTACTAATTTTATATCTAATAACGGTTTTGCCACTCCAACTTCGTTTATGGTAAATTCCACTTCACTATTCCAAGGAGTCGCCATATACCAATAAAGAATTGGTTGATTATTAACAGTAAAGCCAGTATGTAATGGTGCCAATGGAGTAATAATTTTAGGTATTGTTGGTTTTACCGATGGCGATTTTGTAGTATTAGTATTTTTTTGGTTAAAAGCCTTCACTAGCCCTTTGTTTAAACGGCTTCCTCTAGTATCGAATCCGCCTCTAGTGTCGAATCCGCCTCTAGTATCGAACCCGCCTCTAGTATCGAACCCGCCTCT
>DAOUSR010000080.1 GCA_030627125.1 Thioploca sp. | reverse complement strand
GAATCAGAATTTAATAATTGCCGAAACTCTCAGGCAGACCTGACAGGTTTTGAAAACCTGTCAGGTCTTTAAGTATCATATTTTATTGAGTCCTCATTCCTTAGTGCATAACATCAAATCCTTAAGCCAGTTTTTTTCAAAATACGTGTGCTATATAAAGTTTTATGACCACGATTATATTCACCCAGCAACTCTATAATTTGTTGGATTTGTTGTTCTACATCCGCTTGACTCTTTCCATGCACCATTGCAAATAAATTATAAGACCATTCCGGTAAATGGCGGGGACGGCGATAGCAATGACTTACAAATTCTAATGCTCCTACCATCTTACCTAAATTATCAATCTGCTCATCTGGAACATCCCACACTGTCATACCGTTATACCGATAACCTAAAGCATAATGATTAGGCACAGCACCAATCCGCCGAATAATTCCACAATTTAACATCTTTTGTAAACGTTCCATCACCTCATCAGCAGTTAAACCTAATTGTTTAGCAATCGTATGATACGGACGTGGGGTTAATGGTAAACCAGTTTGAGTGGCTTTAATAATATTGCGATCTATGTTATCAATCATATATTAACTCTGAGCTAGACTTTAACTTGAAAACCTATATAATATTCGGTTTGCTTGGGCATGTTATATACATGTAATCCAATTTTATCTTCTATGGCAGCAATTACAGTAGCAATTTGTTCTGGTTGTTCTGTGGCAAGCACAAACCACATATTTAACTCATGCTCACGAGCATAATTATGGGCAACTTCTGGAAAAGCATTGACTTGTTCGGCCACTACCTCAAAATCAGCTTCAGGAACTCGCAGTGCTGCTAATGTCAGACTACCTCCTAAACGTTCAGCATGATACATAGGCCCAAACCGACTCAATATACCTTGCTGTAACAATTTATCCAGACGTTGAATTAATTCTGCTTCAGTAATTTCCAATTTTTCAGCCACTTGTGCATATGGATGTTCGCAGATAGGAAAATTGCCTTGTAAATTATTAATTATATTACGATCTATATTATCCATTTATAAAATATTTACCAAATTGTTATAATATTCAAATTAATTTAACATAATTAACTGAACTATTTCCACATTAACATGAGAAAAAATCTTCTTAAAAATGAGTAAAAAACTACTTAAATCCACTGCAATGGTGGGTGGACTAACATTTGTTTCCAGAATTTTAGGTTTTACCCGAGATGTTGTTATCGCTCATATATTTGGAGCAACTGTTAGCACTGATGCTTTTTTAGTAGCATTTAAAATCCCTAATTTTATGCGGCGTTTATTTGCTGAAGGTGCGTTTTCACAAGCATTTACTCCAGTTTTAAGCGAATATCAGACTAAATATACCAAAACAGAAGTTAAGCACTTAGTGGATCATGTGGCTGGGAATTTAGGCGGAATTTTATTTTGGATTACAATAATTGGGGTTGTGATTGCTCCTTTATTAGTAATGATATTTGCTCCCGGTTTCATCCAATATCCAGAAAAATATGGTTTAGCAGTGGAAATGTTACGCATCACTTTTCCCTACTTATTTTTCATTGCTTTAACCGCATTTGCAGGAGCAATATTAAATACTTATGGCCAATTCGCTATCCCTGCTTTCACTCCAGTATTACTAAATTTATGCTTAATTTCATCAGCTTTATGGTTTACCGCTTATTTTGACGAACCTATTATAGCATTAGCTTATGGAGTATTAGTTGCTGGAATAGTCCAATTCACCTTTCAATTACCATTTTTACATCGGTTAAAATTATTACCAAGACCTCGCTTTAATCGCCATGATAAAGGAGTAAAACACATCCATCGCCTGATGCTTCCAGCATTATTCGGCGTATCAGTATCGCAAATTAATTTACTCATGGATACTTTGATGGCTTCTTTTTTAGTGACTGGTAGCATTTCGTGGTTATATTATTCAGATCGGTTGATGGAGTTTCCAGTAGGAGTATTCGGTTTGGCGTTAGCGACTGTCATGTTGCCAAATTTATCCAAGGCTATAGCTCGTGGTGATATTGATAGTTATAACAATACTTTAGACTGGGCATTACGTTGGGTATTTTTGATTGCCACCCCAGCCATGTTTGGTTTAATGGTGTTAGCCGGGCCAATATTGACCACTTTATTTCACGGTGGAGAGTTTAAGGATAGTGATATAATCATGACAACTTACAGTTTGATGGCTTATTCTATTGGCTTGTTGGGTTTTATCTTGATTAAAGTATTGGCATCTGGTTTTTACTCTCGGCAAGATACTCGCACGCCAGTTAAAATAGGAGTGATTGCGATGCTGACAAATATTAGCTTAAACCTAACTTTAATTTGGCATTTAGCTCATGTTGGTTTAGCTATTGCTACTTCTGTGGCTGCATTATTAAATGCGTGGTTATTATATCGTGGCTTACGCAAACAAAATTTATTTCAACCGCAAATTGGTTGGAATTTACTGTTATTACGAGTTTTTATAGCAAATATTGGTATGGCAGTATTTTTATGGTGGGCTAGTGATTCTTTATCTGTTTGGTTCACTATGGGAGGATTAGAACGAGCGGGTAACTTATTCGGACTGATTATAATTGGAATGGTAATTTATGCAGCTAGTTTATTTATCTTTGGTTTGAGACTGAAGCATATTAGTTTGAAATCTGAATAATTATTTAGGAAATAAGAATAAAACGCTTTTTAAAACTGTTAGAAGACAATGATTCGGAATAATTTTTAAATAGTAGGGTGAATAAGCGGAACGTCATCCACCATTGAATTCGCATGGTCAAATAATTGGAAACCAAATATCGAAAATACGAGTATTTGTGTGTCAAAAAATGAAAATGGTTTTTTTGTACTACCAGAAAACATTAAACACAAATAGGACCTTAAATGGTAATTCAACATCAAGGAAAATTCTATTTTGAAAAAAATATTAGTTCTTAACTATGAATTTCCACCACTTGGAGGTGGGGCTGGTTTAGTTACTGAAAATATAAGTAAATCAATGAGTCATAAATATGATATAACTGTGTTGACTACTTGGTTTAAAGGCTTACCTAAAATTATCAAGGTTGATGGCTATCATATTAAAAGAATATTTGCTTTTCGTACTCAAAAAGGTAGGTGTTATGTATGGCAAATGTTGGCTTTTATTATAATGGCTTTCATTCCAGCTCTTATCTTTTGCGTAAAAAATAAACCTGCCTTAATCCATGCTCATGCTGCTGTACCTACAGCTGTGCTGGCCTATCTGATTTACAAAATATTAGGCATACCGTATATTATTACTTTACATGGCGGTGATGTTCCGTCTTATTTACCAGAAGAAACTAGTCGGCTATTTTTATTTATAAAACCTTTGACTAAACCTATCTGGAAAAATGCCAGTCAAATTATAGCTGTCAGTGATTTTTTACAAAAAATGGCAATCCATGATTATCCTTTGATTAAAGTTAAATCTATTTATAATGGTATTGATAGCAAATTTTTCTTTCCTAAAACTTCTCAATATGATAAAAATTGTATAACTTTATTGTTTGCTGGGCGGTTTACTAAACAAAAAAATTTACTGCTTCTTATTGATGCTCTCAGTAAGTTAGAACTGGATTGGAAATTACATCTTATTGGAGAAGGGCCAACACAAAGTTCCATAATCAATAAATTAAAATATTATCATTTAGAAGAAAGAGTTATCTTGCATGGTTGGCAAAATCGAGAATATGTCCGAGATATGATGCAAAAAGCAGATATATTTGTATTACCGAGTATCGTGGAATCTTTTGGTATGGTGGTGCTTGAGTCTATTGCTTGTGGTACACCAGTGCTTGTTGCTGATATTCCAGTATTGAGAGAAATTGTGGAAAAAACGCAATATGGTATTGTAGTAAAGAATTGGAATGAAGATTTAGCAACGGCCATTAAAAATACCAAAAACCTTGCTTTAAATCGAGAATTACTTAATGAATTTGCATGGGAAAATATTGCAGAAGCATATGCTGAAATTTATCAGGATTTAATTTAGTCGCTGAAGTTACGCAAAGATAGGTAAATAGAGGAATCAAAATAACTAAGAATTTAAAATTGCTATATTAGATTTTACTGGAAGCTGAGAATTATCAATGTTGTACAATATAGTTGTATCTCCAATTTTAGTTCTTAATATTCCATTCGCTAAAGTTTTCCAGTTTATCTTAATATTGGTTTAAAATCCTGTTCAAACAATAACAACCGCCGACATCCTAGCAATCCGCTCCACTGCCATTAAGTTAAGAAAATTGGTTAGGGTAACCACAAGGGATTACCCCTACAAATAAATGTTTTATGTAGGGGCAAATCCTTTGCCCTTAACTTAATGGCATTGAGCAATCCGCTCACCATTCAAATCACACAACGAATATTACCCAGATTAAAAAACTTTGATGTATAATTAAGTAAATCATGGAATCAAAATCTAAAGATTAAGTTGATATGGCTCCATAAATATTACGACACTTCGCTAAACCCTAAGAATTTAAATTCCTATTCAATCATTAACATACTTACAATCAACAATGAATTCAAAAGAGTTAAACACTCTCAGCAATATTTACCAAGATACCATGCGTTGCGATCAACATCGCTTTCAACAACGCATTCGTAATTTAAAAACCGATACCGCTTTTGAACAATTAGCTGCTGATATAAAAAAATCCTTACAACAACGTCAACTTAGAATAACCAACTTACCAAAGCCACAATTTCCAGACGATTTACCAATAAGTTTACGCCGAGATGACATTGCAGATGCTATAAAAAATAATCAAGTAGTCGTAATTGCTGGAGAAACTGGCTCCGGTAAAACTACGCAAATCCCCAAAATTTGTCTAGCTTTAGGGCGTGGAACTGCTGGCCTAATTGGTTGCACTCAACCCCGGCGGATTGCGGCTCGTACTATGGCCACCCGAGTTGCCAGTGAACTTGATAGTCCGTTGGGACAAGTAGTTGGCTATAAAGTTCGATTCAGCGATCGTCTAAGTCCTAACACTTACATTAAGTTCATGACTGATGGGATTTTATTGGCAGAAACTCAGAACGATAGATTCCTTGAGGCCTACGACACTATAATTATTGACGAAGCCCACGAGCGGAATTTAAACGTGGATTTTTTGCTAGGCTATTTAAGACAGTTGCTACCGAAACGGCCAGATTTAAAACTAATTATTACTTCGGCCACTATTGATACGCAACGTTTTGCCGCACATTTCAATAATGCTCCGATAATTGAGGTGTCGGGACGGACTTATCCGGTTGAAACTCGTTATCGGCCTTTACTGACTGATGCAGACAATGATCGGGATGTGACTCAAGGTATTTTGGATGCGGTGGATGAAATAGACCAACACGATGATATTCTGATATTTTTAGCTGGGGAACGAGATATTCGAGAAACGACAGAAGCATTACGCAAGCATAAATTATCCCATACCGAAGTGTTGCCACTATATGCTCGGTTATCGTCCGCAGAACAGAATCAAATTTTTAATCCGGGTAACTTGCGGCGGATTGTATTGGCAACCAATGTGGCTGAAACTTCGTTGACTGTGCCAAGAATTAAAGCGGTGATTGACCCCGGTTTGGCTCGTATCAGTCGTTATAGCATTCGTAATAAAGTTCAACGGTTGCCAATTGAACCTATTTCCCGTTCTAGTGCTGATCAACGGAAAGGACGTTGTGGACGGATTTCAGCCGGAATTTGTATCCGTCTATATTCCGCAGAAGATTATGATTTACGGCCAGAATTTACCGACCCAGAAATTTTACGTACTTCTTTAGCCGCAGTAATTTTGCAAATGTTAGCATTGCGGTTAGGCGATGTTTACAATTTTCCATTTGTAGAACCGCCTACCACCAAAATGATTAACGATGGTTTTACCTTGCTGACCGAATTGGGAGCGGTAAATGATGAGCGTAAATTAACTAATATTGGTCGTCAACTCGCCAAAATGCCGATTGATCCAAGGATTGGCCGGATGGTTTTGGCCGCTAAACAGGAAGCTTGTCTACATGAAATACTGATTATTGCCAGTGCGTTAAGCATTCAAGACCCACGCGAGCGACCGATGGATGCTCAACAAGCTGCTGATATTGCCCAACAACAATTTACCGATAAAGAATCCGACTTTCTAAGTTATTTAAAACTCTGGAATTTCTTTCAAGAAAACTCAAAACATCTGTCCCAAAGTAAACTCCGTAAATTATGTCGCCAGAATTTTTTATCTTATATGCGAATGCGAGAGTGGCGAGATATACATCAACAACTGCATACTTTTGTTCGAGAATCTGGCTGGCAAGTAAATGAATTAGAAGCTAATTATGCATCAATTCATCGGGCTTTGTTAAATGGTTTGTTGGGCAACATTGCGTTCAAGACTGAGGCTGAGAAAGGCAAACCAGATGTATATTTAGGAACTAGGAATATTAAATTTTACCTATTTCCGGGTTCTGGTCTATTTAAAAAACCACCGAAATGGACAATGGCTGGCGAACTAGTTGAAACTTCTCGTTTATATGCCCGTTGTTGTGCTAAGATCGAACCTGATTGGGTGGAGTTGGTAGCTGGGGATTTGTGCCAACATCATTATTTTGAACCACATTGGCAGAAACGTCAGGCTCAGGTGGGAGCGTTTGAAAAAGTTACGTTGTATGGTTTAACTATCGTAGCCAAACGGCGGATTAATTATGGGCCATTAGACCCAACTTTAGCTCGGGAAATTTTTATTCGGAATGCTTTGGTGCAAGCGGAATATAATTGTAATGCTAAGTTTTTTCAACATAATCAAGAATTAATAGCAGAAGTTGAAGCGTTGGAACATAAATCCCGTCGCCAAGATATTTTGGCCGATGAAGAGCAAATTTATGCGTTTTACGATGCTCGAATTCCTCAAGGTATTTATAGTGGTCATGCTTTTGAAAAATGGCGAAAAATTGAGGAGAAGCAACAGCCTAAATTACTATTTTTAAGTAAAGAAGATTTAATGCAGCATGATGGGGATAAGATTACTCCACAAGCATTTCCAGATAATCTTGCCTTGGTTGGAATAAATTTACCTTTAAGTTATCATTTTGAACCCGGTCAACAGAATGATGGAGTAACGGTAAATATTCCGTTGAGTTTATTAAATCAATTGTCGCCCCAAACTTTTGAATGGTTAGTGCCGGGTTTATTGGAAGAAAAAATTACCGCCCTATTACGAGGTATGCCAAAAACCATCCGGAAAGCATTTGTGCCAGTGCCGAATGTAGCTAAGGATGCGGTAGAAACCTTGGTAAATCCGCAAGTTAGTTTCAGGCAAGGTGGCAGTTTTTTGGAATATCCGCAACAGCCTTTATTGGAAGCTTTGACTATTTTCTGCCATCGTCGTTTAGGTAAACCATTACCAGACCAAGTGTGGAATTTAGCAATTTTGCCAGCTCATTTGTTAATGAATTTTCGCTTAATTGATGATAAATCCAAAGAACTTGAGATAGGGCGAGATTTGCTAGAATTGCAATATAAATGGGGTAATCAAGCTAGTGCCACTTCCCAACAGCAAATTGCGGATAAAACTGGGCTAGAACGGGATAATTTAACCAATTGGGATTTTGCAGATTTACCTAACCAAGTCACGATAAAGTTTAACAGTATGACAATGCAAGGTTTTCCAACTTTAATTGAACAGGAAAATCAAGTTAATTTACGAATCTTAGATAAACCTAATTTAGCTCAACATTTAGCTGGATTACGGCAGTTATTTTTATTAAATTTACCAACCAAAAAGCTGTTAAAGCAAATGCCAATCAATTCTAAATTATGCTTACAATACATGAAGATTGGTAATTGTGAACAGTTAAAACGCAGCATGTTGATCACTATAGTTGATAGCATTTTTCTAACCGAACCTTTGTCAACTAAAAAATCGGAATTTGAATATCGTTTATATGCAGGCAAAACAGAATTACTACCATCTGCCGCTGAATACGCAATCCAACTGGCACAGGTATTAGAAGAATATAATATTGTCAATCAACAGTTGCAAAAATTTTCTAATAATATCAAAGCAATTCCAGAAATTAAGCAACATCTACAGCATCTAGTTTATGAGGACTTTGTGCAGGATGTTTCGCTAGCTCAATTAAAGCATTTACCTCGGTATTTGAAAGCAATTCAACTGCGTTTAACCAGACTTAGCCATGATCCAAATAAAGATGCGAGGAAAGCCGAACCAATTATTCCATTATGGCAAGCTTATTGGCAACGGCATTCGGAAGAAAATTTGGATTTAGTGGAATTTCGTTGGATGTTGGAAGAACTGCGGGTATCCTTATTTGCACCTGAATTAAAGACAGCTTACCCGGTGTCGGTGCAACGGTTACAGAGAGCTTGGAAATTGCTATCATGATAATTTGGTGTATAGCCGCAATCAGTTTCAAGCTCACTGCTGAATAGACATGTCCTACCAGTGCTTCAAAATATAACTTATGCAACAAATATTTAATTTACGTTTTACTCGCAAAGATGCTGATCCATATTGTATTGATATGCCAAGTCCAATTCAGTTACCAACTAATTTTGGTTCTTGTAAGATAAAATATCATACTCTGGATAACGGTTTGAAATTACGACTAAAGAAGCTAAATTGCTGGCTGATATAAATGGAGAAGTAGTCCTAAACAAAATAGTGATTAATTTACTAATCTATTGGTTTTATTGTAATTTTAAACCATTACCACTACTTTGTTTAGGATTACCAATTTTATACACAACTACTTTCGTTCAGGACTACCAATCTCTGTATACTTGCTTGCGTAAACCTTCACCAAGCTTGGGTTGGTAGGTGTTAGTAGAACTTCAATGCTATGTAAGTTTAAGGGTAACCACAAGGGATTACCCCTACAAATAATCTTGTTACGTAGGAGCAAATCCTTTATGATTGCACTGTTTTCTTAACTTAATGGCAGTCATGTGTTGACCCGTACTAACGGTAATAAACAAATATAAAATTATTATGAACCAAATCAATAAAAAAACAGTCGTTACAGCAAAACTTTACCAACTTGGCATACTTGCTTTAGTTATATCAGCCATTTTTTTTGTATTTTCTTATTGGGGAATAGGTCACACAACAAATGATGAAACTCAGTATGAAAGATGGGCTCTTTCTAATAATCATTATTTCAGTTTGGATACTATTATTTCAGTAGCACAAACTTCAAATGTTGGAAGAATCCAAATTCAAATAAGCTATTATCTATTGACACTTCCTCACTGGGTATCGGCTTGGTTTGGTTATCGTCTCATTAATCTCTTCAATTTGATGGCCATATTCACAAGCTTGGGATTGTTTTCTTTGTTCGTTTACAAGGTTACACAGCAAAAGCTGTTTGCTATCTTTATCGCACTATTTTTTTTGGTAGCCATCCAAAACAGCTGGGATCATAATATGTTGACTTCCTATACATTTGCAATGAACGTTGCGATTAGCTTATTATTAGCGAGTCTCGTTTTATTTTTAAAATACCTATCGTCTGGTAAACGATTGTGGTGGGGATTAAGTGTTGCAATGTTTTTACTGGTGCTGTTTACAAGTTACGAATTTTTTTTATTCTATACCGCAATTTTTATGTTTATCGCTTTTTGTAACATAAAAACTACCACTTCAACTCGGGTTGCCGCCTTAAAGACTTTCTATATCTCCATACCATATTTCATTTCGGTAGTTATTTTTCTGCTTGCTTACTTTATTTATAGGCAAATTTTTCCGGGTTCTTATGCTGGTCTCAATATTGCCCCATTTTCTTTAATGAAGATTTTGAATGTTATTTATCAATATACGGTTTCTTCTTTTCCAACCTATATATATTTTCACTATGCTTATGTATTTGATACATATTCAGATTTAGTGAGTGGTCATAATTATACTATTAGCAATTTTGTGGAACACCTAAAAGCGGAATGGTTAGTGAAGTCAGTAGTTGTTTCTTACTTTGTTTATGTATTGCTTCAAAGTCGTTTAGTGGTAATTTCAGGTAAAATGTTTGCAGGTTTAGCAATCGCATCACTCTATGTAATGGTTGTGCCAAATATTTTAGTAGCTATAACAGCTAAACATCAGGAATGGACAACAATAGGTACGTTACTGTATACAACTACCTACTACTCCTATTTTGGGACGGTTTTACTCATTGTTTCTTCAATTATTTTTTTCAATCAATGCCTTTTGGGAGACAGACCACTAAAATTAGTCATCAGACGATTATATATCCTTCTCATAACAATAGGGATCGCATTTATTAGTCTTGCTACGGATTACTCAAATTATTACGTTTTTAAGGACCAAAAGTTATCTCAATATAAATGGAAAATAGTGGATACGTTTGTTCAGGCTGGCAACCTTCAAAATGTTCCTACAGGTAGTTTCATATACGCACCTTCGCTTTGGCAACATCATGGTATTGTAGCCAATGATCTACCTTATTGGAGTGACTATCTAAAACTAAAATACAAAAAAGATGTTGTAGTCAGTAACAGTTTAGCTGAACTTAAAAAAAGAGTAGTAGAACATGGTATTAATGGCTTGTATTATTTGAAATTTTCTCAGGAACTTAAGGACTACAATCAATTCATTCTGTTTGCCAAGATAGATAAATTAAATTTTTCCCAAAACCTAAAATTGATTCCGTTAGCGAATAAGGGGCGGATTTTTTCAAATTCTAAATATCGGAACTTTACCGTTTTTGGCAGAGTTTTATCTCATAGTCAAACGAAAATACCAAATATTGTTAAGATTAATGGAATAAACTCAAACCAAGAAGGAAATTTCTTTTCAGCTCTTGTGAATAACCGCCCAAAAAGTAACCACCTATCGACCATAATTTCGAGTAATGGATTACTTGATTTGGAAAGCGTATCTTTATCAAATTATACTGATCACCAGTTGTTGCCTATAGGTAACCCACTGCTTTTTCACCTCAGTTTCGATTGGGGAAAAGGATTCTACTACAAAGAAACCAATGGTACGGATTATTGGAGATGGAGTGAACAAGAAAGTGAGTACTACCTCAACAATTCTTCTCAAAAAACGATCGTAGCCATACTCAGTCTGAAATTCGTTACGCCAGGTGAACAAAGTACTAATATTAAGATTACAGGTGACTTAATAAATGAGGAAGTGGTTAATAAGACTCAAAATGCACAGAATTACAACAAAAAAATAACGGTACCACCCGGTCGTCATAGAATCAAATTCTCTACCACAGCGAAACAGTTAGTCACTCCCAATGACTCCAGAGCTATTTATTTTGGAGTGTATAACTATCGATTGAGCATCTTGAATGAGGAGGAGCAGAAGTAATTTTCTCGTTCCCAACGTCCATGTTGAAAACAAGAAAATACCCAATAATTCATTGATGTTACGCAAATAAACTTTTGCCCTCCTCTGCTCATCCTTACCAAGTAGAGGCTGGTGGAGGTTGAAAATCTGTGTAACATAAGTGATTTATAAAGCATTATTTTAATATATTGACAATCAGTATCTGGAAAAGGATTAATATTTGAGTTTCAAGTTATTAATTAGTTAATATAATTGAATATATAACTCATATAAAAAAACTAACCTTTAGCTAAAATAATAATACCTATCATAATGAAAAATACGCCTATCATTTTATTCATGGTCAGTGATTCATTCAAAAAAACAACGCTGGCAACCATCATAAAAACATATATGAGACTTAAAAGGGTAGGCATAACTCACTTCAAATTTAGTCATAGCTACCATCCAAAAGAATGAGGCAAAAAATTTTGTTGCGAAATAAGCACACCAAATTAGAAAATTTGACTGATAAATCAAATATTTAATTCTTAAATAAACCTGTCTATTAAAAGACATTTGGTTTCAGAGGCTTAACTTATTTTGCAACAACCCTATCGTAAAATATAAGAGAATAAAAACGATTTATAAATTCTTATACTCAATTGGCATGTTTTTATGCAATGAGAAAAAAAAGCACCTATCATTCCCATGGCTATAATTTGGATTATAAAAAGAGCCGAAATAGCAATAGCCATTTCTTTCTCCATTCCTACTGAGGTAAACAAAAAAACAAAAGCGCCTTCTCTTAATCCCAAACCTGCAATAGAAATAGGTATCATGCTGATTAACCATACTATGGGTAAAAAAATAATAAAATATAATAAAGGCATTGAAGAACCTAAAGACAGAGATAGGATATAGGTCGAAACAATGCTCATTAATTGAGAAACCAAAGAAATGAAGAGTCCATATAGCATGATATAGCGATTTTGACTATAACTTTTCAGGTTTTCGATAAATTTATATAATAGTCTGAACTTATTAAAAATATTTTTAAACAACCTCCATTTGAATAAGCTATGACTATTCCAAATTATCAAAAAGAATGTCAAACAAGATATACATAAAATAATTACAGTCGCTTTGATGTAATATCCAGCGATTCCAAAATCCAAAACAAGACTGGTTGAAGTTAACAAAATCAAACAACAAAGACCTAAAAATCGTTCAAATATAATGGAACTTAAAGCTTCGTTATGTTTTACTCCTTTTTCATAAATATAATACCATCTTGCCGCATCTCCTCCCACAACTGTGGGCAAAAATAAGCCAAAAAATGTGCCAATAAAATAATATTTAGTCAAAGTGATTATTGAAAATAAATGGCTATGGAACGCAAGTAAAATTTTCCAACGAAAAGCGATAAATAGTATTCTGCCAAGAAGGAACAAAAAAGATAATCCAAAAAGAGAAAGGTTAGTTTCTAATATAAACTGTTTGGTTTCGAAAATATCTAATTCATTAATTAAATAGAATAAAAACAATAAAGTAATAAATAATTTGATTAAACCCAAACCCGTTTTCTGAATGGTTTGGGCTTTTAATAGAGATCGCATGTTCATAAAAAAGTATCAAACAAAGAACCGTCACCAAGCAAGACTTGTCCTTGGGAAAATAATTCTTGGACATAAATATCATCTTTTGAAAAAATTTGTTTTGCTAACTGAATATTTTCTGGTGTATAAACTTTAGCATTTTGGCATGATTTCTTTCGTTGTGATTTTAAAAAAAGGTTATGAAAAAAATGAACTGTCCATTGTGGCATCATGCCTAATAGTGAAATAACGGGTTTTTGCCTCAGAACATAAGAAATAACTTTGAAAGTTTTATGATTGCCAGCATTAATCACAATATTTTCAACATTATTTTCCGTAAAATAGGGTGGCAATCCAGTAAAATGTTCAATTGCTAGTAATATTTTTAACGGTTCTTTTTGCAATAAACTGAAATCACAAAGTAAAAGATTTTTCTCAAAAGTTTCTCGATATTGAGAAATTGTTTCAATAATAAAAAATTCCTCTAATTTAAACAGGTGTGATGGTAATTGATATCCTTCTACCACAAATTTTTCAAAAGGGAGTGTTTGCCAACTGTTATTCAGATATTGATTATAAAATGAAAGTGCCCAATCTGAAGGTTTGCGAACGATTAAAATGACTTTGATATCAGGATTAAATTTTTTAATTCGTTCTATCGAACGAAGGTCAAGAGAGTAAATAGGAGTTATATCAACACCTACTTGCTCTTCACGCATATCTTGATAAAGTTGTTTATACCAATTAAGCCCCTTATTGTAATTATATGAGAAAAAACTGATTTCTTTATGATAGGGCAAAAAAACCACTGGATGCTTTAGAAAAGTATAATAAAGAAATGTCGTGCCAGCTCTTGACATCCCTGCAATAATAAAGATATTTTTCATAAATGGGTTATCCCTGAACTCTGAATACAGTCAAGCTACATTTTATTGATATGTAAAATCAGAAATTGTTCAAATAAAAAACTATTTGCAAGTATTGTACTATAAGGTAGTGCTGATAACTAGTTATTTTTAATAAAAGTTCAGCCCTATTTAACAATTATAAAAACTAGTAATTAATGTTTTTTAAGAATTGGACTACCTTTATAATCATTTTCGGTTTTTTCCACTATATAATTACCCATAACTAAACAATCCATGCCACAACGATAAAAGGTATTGATAGCTTCTTCT
>DAOUSR010000084.1 GCA_030627125.1 Thioploca sp. | reverse complement strand
TTGGATGAGATTTTATTGGATGAGTTTAATCGTCTTAAAATCAAATTTGAGCAGGCAACTTGGGATGATAAGAAGAATAAGTTGGGTAAGTCGGTTAAGCGTCCGCTTCAGATGGCGGATTTTGCGGATTTGCATTTGTTTCATTGGGGTTATGAGTTTGATGAGGTGTTGAATAAAAAGGGTGGTTTTGATGCGATTATTACTAATCCGCCTTGGGAAGTTTTCCAGACTGATGAGAAAGAGTTTTTTCAACAATATGTTCCGGAAATACAAAAGAAAAAATTGCGTATAGAGGATTGGAAAAAACAACGTGCTACTCTTATACGTGATCCTGAAATCAAAAAAAATTGGTTATCCTACTCAAGTTTTTTTACATTTCAATTAGCTTATTTTAAAAAAACTGAGCAGTATGTTCATCAAATTTCTGTAATAGAGGGAAAAGCTGTTGGAAATAAGTTAAATCTTTGCAATCTGTTCATTGAACAAAGTTTTAATTTATTGCGTACTGGTGGACAATGTGGAATTGTAGTACCAAGTGGAATTTATACCGATTTAGGTACTAAAGGTTTGCGTACTTTACTATTTAACAAAAATCAAATAACAGGATTGTTTGGTTTTGAAAATCGTAAAAAAATTTTTGAGGGTGTTGATAGTCGCTTCAAGTTTGTAGTATTGACTTTTGAAAAAGGAGGTAAAACAGCTAAATTTCCTGCTGCTTTTATGCGTCATGAAGTTAATGAATTGGCTAATTTTCCTCAAAATGATGCAATGTGGCTTAATGTTGATCTTATTTTTAAAGTATCTCCTGATTCACTATCTATTTCTGAGTTTAAAAATGAAATGGACTTAATTATTGCTTCAAAACTGTTAAAATACCCAAACCTTGCTTCTGAATTAGGATGGACATTAGAATTATATGGTGAAGAACTCAATATGACTCGTTCATCACAATATTTTGTAACACAACCGACAGATTTTCCTGTTTATGAAGGCGGAATGATTTGGCATTTTGATCATAAATATGCTGAACCAAGGTATTGGGTAAATGAAAAAGATATTCGGAAAACATTTACAGAAAAACGGGCTAAAAGAATTACCAATTTACAGAAAATTCCTACTGATTTACGGAATGATTATGAGGTTTACCGTCTTGCTATTCGTAAGATTGCTTCTAATACTAATGAAAGAACACTCATCACGACAATTATTCCACCATACACTTTTGCAGGTAACTCATTAACTGTTAATTTTCCTTTTTATCATAACATCAATAAATACAATAATTTAAGATTAATAATTCAAGAACTACTTGTTTTAAGTTCATTACTTAATAGTTTTGTGGTAGATTATGTTTTACGTTCAAGAATGACAACAAACCTTAGTCTTTTTTATCTTTACCAACTCCCAGTGCCACGCCTAACCAAAAAAGACTCCGCCTTCACCCCCATCGTCACTCGCGCCGCCAAACTCATCTGCACCACGCCCGAATTTGACGACTTAGCCAAAGAAGTTGGTTTAAAATCCCACAAAAACGGCATAACCAATCCGGAACAACGTGCCAAACTCCGTGCCGAACTTGATGGCATGATTGCCCATTTATACGGCTTAACTTGCGATGAATTCAAACATATTTTAAAAACATTCCCATTAGTTAAAGAAGAAGTCAAACAAGCAACTTTGGAAGCTTATAATGATTTTGAACAGTAATTTTAGAACCCAAACTTTATTTATTTTGCAAAATAGCCAAACTAAAGGAGGAACCCAGCATTCAAATTTGTGGAAAAATTGGTTAGGGTAACCACAAGGTATTACCTCTACAAATAAATGTTTTATATGAGCAATCCTTTATCCTTAACTTAATGGCATTGACAGGTTTGAGTGGGAATTCAGTTAAGACGCAACAACGTCCTCTCCCTATCTGTTACTAAAATCTATAAATTTACATTTTAAAAAAAATATGGTAGATTGCTGTTTGTTATTTTTGTTAAATTTATCAATTTTAAAAGGTAGAGTTATGAAAAAATTTTTGACCTTCGGAATATTTATGTTATCCCTTGTGGGAAATTCTTTTGCTAATGATGGTAAGGCAACAAAAGAAGAATGTATCCAAAAAAGTAAGGAAGCGGCTATAATGCTTAAGACAGATAAAGCAGCTGCAATTGCTGAAATTGCCAATAAAGAAGGCAAGTTTGTTTGGAAAGATACTTATGTATTTTTAGTAGAATTGCCTGGTAAAATGTTGGCTCATCCTATGAAACCCTCTTTAACAGAACTCCCAAGCTTACTCGAAGTGACCGATAAAACCGAAGATAAATCTAAAGCTAAGTTTATTTTTGAAGATTTTAAGGATGTTGCTGAATCCAAAGATGGTGAAGGATGGATTACATATCAATGGACCACCACTGATGGTAAAATAGCAGATAAAGAAACCTTCATTTATAGAGTTGGTGGAACTGAAATGTATGTAGGCGCAGGTATTTATAAACAGTAGTTCTTGCATTATGGGCGAACCAGTGTTCGTATAGTATTTGATAATATTAAATTTTAGGTAGCCCTATACATAAGCAATGGTGATAATGTAAAATTATACCAATATTTATGCAAGGTTACCTAAAAATTTAACTCAGAGAAGTTTTCCCTCCCATATATCCCTGTAAAACTTTAGGAATAGCAACCTGTCCATTTTCATCTTGATAGTTCTCCATAACTGCAACTAAAGTACGCCCAACCGCTAAACCAGAACCATTTAAAGTATGTAACAGCTGAGGTTTTTTAGTAGCAGGATTACGCCAACGAGCTTTCATCCGTCGAGCTTGGAAAGCTTCAAAATTACTGCAAGAGGAAATTTCTCTATACTTCTGTTGGCCGGGTAACCAAACTTCCAAATCATAAGTTTTAGCAGCAGAAAATCCCAAATCTCCAGTACATAAACTGATAACTCGATAAGGCAATTCTAACTTTTGTAATATGGTTTCTGCATTGTTGGTTAACTCTTCTAAAGCTGTATAAGAATCTTCCGGCTTTACCAATTGCACCATCTCAACTTTTTCAAATTGATGTTGGCGAATCATACCGCGAGTATCTTTACCATAGTTTCCAGCTTCACTACGAAAACAAGGAGTATGAGCGACAAATTTAGCTGGTAAATCTTCAGGGTTTAAGATTGTATTACGAGCAATATTAGTGACTGGAACTTCGGCTGTTGGTATCAAATAATAATCTTGTGCAGGAATATAGAATAAATCCTCTACAAATTTGGGTAGCTGTCCTGTACCTCTTAAACTATCGGCATTTACCAAATATGGGACATTAACTTCAAGATAACCATGTTCTTCTGTGTGTAAATCCAGCATAAATTGAATTAAAGCTCGATGTAAACGGGCTAAAGAACCACGCATTAACGAAAACCTAGTGCCAGTGATTTTAGCCGCCGTCTCAAAATCAAGCAATCCTAAATTTGTTCCTAAATCAACATGATCTTTAGCTTCAAAGTCTAAACTAGCTGGTGTTCCCCAACGTCGTTGCTCCACATTATCATCTTCACTACGACCCAAAGGTACACTGGCATGCGGAAGGTTTGGGATTCCCATTAATAAATCATTGAGTTGCGTCTGAATATCGGTTAATTTAGTTTCAAGAGTCTTAAGTTGCTCTCCTGAATCAGCAACATTAGCTAATAATTCAGTAATATCTTTCCCAACCGCTTTAGCTTTACCAATTTCTTTAGAACTACGGTTACGTTCATTTTGTAATTGTTGCGTCTTGGTTTGGCATTGTTTACGAGCTACTTCTAATTTTTCTAATTGTTCGCATTCTACAGCGAAGCCACGTTGGGCTAATTTTTCGGTTATTTCGGCTAAATTATTGCGAATTAATTGTGGTTCTAGCATAACGAACTTATAGTTTGAATAGGATTTTAGTTAAAGGTGTGACGCTGGAGCATCATGGTATGATTCCCAATATGTTCACTGCTATAATATATTCAATTGGGAAATGCTATATCTAGGAAAAATTAGCAATTGTCCAACATGTAACTCAGACAATATCAATAAAATTCAAACTATTCCATCATGCAACATACGGCCAATTTCGGTATATGTTTGTATCTCTAAAATCCGAGCAGTTTTATGATGAGATAAATAAATTTCTATATCTGGTTTAGGAGTGAAATCTCGGCCTTTTTCTGGCCATTCTATTAAACAAATAGCATCCAAATAATCTCGAATGCCTAAATATTCCAACTCTTCTGGATCACCTAAACGATACAAATCAAAATGATAAACAGTATATTTATCAAAATTGTAAGGTTCAACTATTGTGTAGGTAGGGCTTTTTACGATACCTTGATGTCCCAAAGCACGCAAAAATCCCCGCACCAATGTAGTTTTACCAGTGCCTAAATCTCCATATAAATGCACAACACATCTTCCATAACACACCGCACGGGCTAAATTAGCACCTAATTTCTCCATAGCAGTAGTGGTAGGGATAATCATTAATGGTGATTATGAGCTGCTTCAGGCAAAGATTTGCGTACTGGTGTTGTTATCACTAATTCTTCTTTATTAGCAAATTTTAGAGTTAACTCTACTTTATCACCGACAATTAGTGGACGCTTAAGTTCCATTAACATCAAATGATAGCTACCTGGTTTTAGCATAACTTGTTGTTTAGCTGCAATAACCAACTGTTCTTGTTGTTGCATGTGCATCATACCATCATGCTCAACAGTTTGATGAATTTCTACTCGTTCAAAATCAGGGCTAGATACTGCAACAAGAGTTTGGGTTTCTTCTGATTGGTTATCAATCATCATAAAAGCGGCTAATACTTTAGCATTAGGTGGAGCTTCTCGTACCCATTGTTCACTGATTTGAACCGATTGAGCCCATGCAAATTGGCTAAATGAAATAGCCAGAACAGCAAAAAATTTCAATATTTTCATTAAATAAATCTCCGTAATTTAAAGGATTGGTATAAGTAATATAATTTTAGTTTACTAGCAATTCTTAATTATGAATCTCACTATAAGTTAATAAAGATTACGAATCAAATTATATTGCTCAATAATAGTTTTAGGAATGTGTGGTTGAGAAAATCCGGCATGAAGCTGCATCTTAGGATTGATAAGAAATATGGTGCTGGTATGACTAATTTGATAATTCTTATCATCTGCATTAGGGGTTGGGTTTTTTATATAACCTGCACCAGTTTGCAAAACTAATTTATTAATCTCCGCAACTTCTCCAGTTACACCGATAAAATCTTTGCCAAAATAAGTGACATATTTAGCAAGCTGTTTCGGTGTATCACGTTCTGGATCAACTGATACAAAAACTACTTGAGTATTAGCTAAAAGCTTTGGTGGTAAATTGGCGTAAATTTTTTGTAAAACTGCTAACGTAGTTGGACATACATCTGGGCAGAACGTATAACCAAAAAACAGTAAAGTCCATTTATCTTTAAAATTATTTAAATTAAAAGTGGTTTGATTCTGTCCCACAAGATTGAAGTCTTGTAATGATTTTGGTTCGGGACGAAGTACAGCTTGTAGTTCTGTTGGAACAGTTTGATGCGGAAAAAACCAACCAATAATTCCAAAAGCAATTCCAATAAATACTAATAGTGAGACAATAACAGTAGTTCTTTGAGTCATATTTATATAAGCAATTCTATGATATGAGAAGGTATTATTAACTGATGTTACGCACTGATTTTTAACCCCAAAGATTCAATATTTCTATAGCTTATCTTTCTACATAACATTAATTATTAAATTATACAGAATATTGTTACATAATATATTGATTTAAATTAATCATTTTAAATTATTAATAATAAATTTACTATTTCAGAGTTAAGTCATGGGAGAAGCGGTGGGACGGAGATTACACAGTCCCCCGGTGGTAAGGATGGTTGTTTAATATGCTCCAAGCCCGATACACCTGTTCGGCAACAATAATTTTTACTAATTGATGTGGCAAAGTCAATTTGGATAATGACCATTGTTGAGTAGCTCGTTGTTTACATGCTACCGGTAAACCTTCAGGACCACCTACCAGTAATGCAACAGTTGAATATTCTTGGAGCCAATAAGCTAGTTTAGTAGATAATATAGTACTATCCCACATTTGTCCACGTTCATCAAGAGCGATAATCAACGAATCGGAGCTAATTTTAGCTAACATTTGTTCTCCTTCAACCCGTTGCAAACGAATTAAATCAGAATTTTTAGTGCGTTTTTGCAATGGTATTGGTATCAAATTCAACCGATAATTGGCTGGCAAACGTTTAGCATATTCCTGAAAACCAGTTTCTACCCACGTTGGCATTTTCTGGCCAACACAAATTAAATCAATACGCATATTCAATTCTTTCCTTGATGGTATTGCATCTTACAATTTTTATGCAAATTAATATCTCGCAATCAATGACTAAATCCAGTTGCTGGTGATGTATCTAGTTGTGATGAGTTAGGTAAAAAAGCTTTATAATCTCGTAAATCACCATCAATACTGGGAGATTTTATAATAATTGGACGGAGAAAAATTACTAGTTCGGTTTTTTTGTAACTATCATTACGATAACTAAATAAATCTCCAACCCAAGGTAATTGCGACAAAAAAGGTATGCCTCGGCGATCTTGTTCAGTAGTATCTTGCATCAAGCCACCGATAATTGCGATATTACCATTTTCGATCTTCAAAATAGATTCCATTTCTCGCATTTGGATTTCAGGAATTTTATTAATTGTACCAGCTAACGCTAATGCCGGATTAGGATCAAGCTTAAAATCAATAATTCCAGAAATAGTAGGACGGACATTTAAAATTATAGAATTACCAGCACTAATTTGGGGAGTAACAGCCATGACTAGACCCACCGGTACAGTATGAATATTGGTGATATAAGTTTCCCGGGTTTTAGTATCGGTTTCACTAACTTCGATTCCAGTAGTAAAATACACAATATTATCAACAACTTTAAGCAATGCAGTTTGATTATTTAAAGCCATTATTTTGGGGCTGGATAACACTTTAACTGAACCAAACGTTTCTAATAAACGCACGGTGCTAGAAATATCACCAAACTTGCTATTAGCATTCTTATATTCAAAAGAATAAAACGGCGAATTACCTAAATCTCCACCCAAAATAGATTGGTTATAAGTAAAACCACCAGCAATACGTTGCCAATTAATTCCTGCCTGATAATTGTCACTTAACTGTACTTCTGCAATAGTAGCTTCAATTAATACTTGTCTATGAGCGCTGGCAAGGACTTGATCAATAAAATTTTGGATTTCCTTATGTTGTTTATGAGTAGCATATACAGTAACCAGTCCACTCTCTGAATTCATAATTACTTTATTTTCAGAATTAGTTGTATCAGCTTCATAACTCGCCAAAATAGCATTAATGTTTTTTTCTAGGGTAGCCCAGAACCGATTGTTTGATTCGTTTGTAATTGTAGTGGTAGAATTATTATCTTCTGAACTACCACCTCCACCAGAGCCACTAACTTTATCAATATCACTAATAATTTGCGTAGAAATTTTTATTTCACTCTTAGTGTCTCTTGACATATTTACATAATCAACTTTATACAAGTGCATGTAAGGAAAGTCGGGAGAAATAGTAATCAGATTATCAGTAATTTGATAACGTAAATCAATTTGTTTCGCAATACGTTCGAACAATTGAGGTAAAGTTTGATTGATTGCATTTAATGTAATATTACCTTTAATACTTGGGTGAACATCCACATTCATATGAGCGTCACGGGCTAAGACAAATAGCAATTTATCAACTGGCACTGCATCAACTATAACCGTAAATTCTTCTAAAGGTATAGTTGGTTGAGGAACTGGTACAAAAGTTTGCTGCTGTATTAATGGCGGTATATCATCTTTGGGAATGGTAATATCATTAGTATTAAGATGCCCAGATGAAGGCATTGGAGGTTGTGGTGCACAACTAATTAATAATATTAATAAAATACTTAGATAATACCGCAAACTAGATACCATAATTTGAAATTTTTAAACCTAACATTTAAATAGGTCAAGTGTTTAGAATACTTAAATTTTTAATTCGTATATATTTGTGTAAGTATATAACAAACAAAGCTCGAAGTAAAATAGCTATAGCAATTCTTAATTATGAATGAAATTAGATATAAATATTCAGTTAATTATCAAACCTGCAAAAAATTCTTTGGTTAAAGTTATTTGTTCAATACTGCTATCTACTCTGTTGACAACATTACGAAATTCTGCTCCGTTCCGTTGACCTTTGCTGTACCATGATAGATGTTTACGTGCCATTCTTACACCAGTATATTCCCCATAAAACTCATATAACTTTTCTAAATGATTCAATAATACATCCCGAATCTCCAGCACAGTTGGATTAGGTAATTCTTCCCCAGTTTGTAAGTAATGCAATATCTCTCGAAACAACCATGGTCGACCAAAAGCGGCCCTACCTACCATAATTGCATCTGCTTTAGTATAATCTAATACATATTTAGCTTTTTCTGGGCTATCAATATCACCATTAGCAATTATAGGAATGTTACTAATAGCTTTAATATTGGTGATAGTATCATATTCTGCTTCTCCCCCAAATTTACAAGCTTGAGTACGTCCATGTACAGATAAAGCTTGAATTCCAGCCTGTTCTGCAATTTTTGCAATGTGTAATCCATTCCGATGCTCTTTATCCCAACCAGTACGGATTTTTAAAGTTACTGGAACTTCCACTGCATTTACTACTGTCTCTAATATATTAGCAACCAGACTCTCATCTTTTAGCAAAGCCGAACCAGCCATAGTATTGCAAATTTTTTTCGCTGGACAACCCATATTAATATCAATAATTTGGGCTCCATTATCAACGTTATGTTGGGCAGCTTTGGCCAGTAATTTTGGATCGGAGCCTAAAATTTGCACCCAATGAGCTGAATCTGTACCATCATGTGTAGCTCTACGTAAAGTTTTCACACTTCCCCATAGGAGAGAATTTGATGACACCATCTCTGATACCGTCATACCAGCTCCCATTTCTTTACATAAACGCCGAAACGGACTATCTGTTATACCGGCCATTGGAGCTAATATAACATTGTTTTTTAAAGTATAATTACCTATTTGCATAAGCTATTTACATACCCACCTTGTCCTATTTTTTGGATAAAAGTGTGAAAAAGTTTGGAAAAATCTCCAATAATAGAATCTTGCACAGCATCTAAATCTAGCAGATTTTCACTCCAATTTTTGATTTTAGGCAATTCTTCTGGTTCATAAAAATTAATTATTTTAGCAAGATGTTGCATACGCAGAAAAAGTGGAGCATAAGTAGAATCAACTAAAGTAAATTGGTCGCCAGTAAAATAAGGGCCATCTTTATCAACTTGTTGTTCTAAAATTCGTAGATTGTTTAACAAAGTATCACATGCTTTGTAAAAGTCTATTTTTGTTGGAGCATTGATCATACTCATAAAATTAGATATACAAGTGGAACAAAACTCAATCCAACAGCAACATATAGCTCGATGCAGCGAATCTTTAGGCAGTAAACGACCATCTGATATCTGATTTAAATAGTCATTGATTACGGAAGATTCAAATATAGTTTCCTTATTTTTTACCCGCAGTATAGGGACAGTTCCAAGTGGAGAAACTTGCTCAAACCATGCTGGTAGATTACCTGGTTGAATTAAAGTAAGTTTATGAGGATTACCATTGTGCAGCATAGTTATTAAAATCCGTTGGCCGTAAGGACAAGAAGGAAATGAAACCAGCTCAAGTTCTATATTATTAGCAAGTATTTTCTTACTATTTACATGATAAATCACAGCATCATCAATGACGGATATTGTTAAGGTTTCTGGCAACAGATGAAAAGGTTGAGTATTATTAGCGTCAATTTGAGTGGTAATATTATTACCTTTTTCTAGCTTAATTTTCCCCTCAAGTAAACATAAATAACCCTCTGCATCATTAGCACCATCAATAACAATTTTTTCACCTTGATGTAATACCAAAACACGTTGTATAGCTTTTTCTAATTCTATATTTGACAATTGTGAGAAAGCCGAATATTTATTTTTTAATAAGGTCGTATTAGTCTTAAGTTCCATATTTATCGTAATAACTTATAGTTAAGTTTTAAAGTATATATTTTCTAATTTAATTACAAAATTATACTTGCCTAATTGTATGAACATCACAGAATTAAATTTGTGCCACTATCATAATTCTTCTTTAATCTTACTAAACAAAGTTGTAACTTGTTCTTTTATTTTTGGTATGGTGGTGCATAATTTTTCAGCTGTCTCTGTACGATTAACAAAGCTTTTTTGTAAGGAATCTAAAATTTGTTGAGTAGTTTCAGTTCTTAAATCCACCACTAAATTCTTAATACCAGCAGATTCAAATACCCCGGTAAACTTATCACTATAAGCAATACCCATAGTTGGTATATACTGTGAAATTGCCGCTATACAAGAGTGCATACGAGAACCCATAAAAAAATCACAACATCCTATTATATATTTAATTTGTCTATGGTTGAGTTTATTTTCTACCATTAAAATTCGATTTGGATATTCTTGCTTAAATTGTTGATATATATCATTACAAGCGTTCATATCACTTTCATAATGTGTGTAATTAACAAAGACATGAGGTACTAAAACAATTACAACATCTGGATATGCCGCAAATAACCTAACGATTTTTTTTATAATTTCTTGATAATTATTCTCAATATTAAATCTAGTTTTAATAGGATAATTTCCATATAATAAACCACTAATGTTAATACCAACAATTACTTGTTTGCTTGCTTGTTGTAATTTTGTTACCAGAAGATCATTTTTTAGTGGTTCTGGTTCAAGCACAAAAGCAACATCAGGGCTAAATTGTACATTAGTGGCTGATTTACCAAGTAATTTGGTCACGTATTCTACTCCAGTTTTATCCCTTGAATAAATAGCGGTTGCATGTTTAAGTAAATATCGTGCAACTACTTGAGACAAGCGGCTTTTGAAAGGGCCATAAGTTTGTGGTAACATGATAAACTTTACTTTGCACAAGATAAACAACCATTTTATCAGTGAATTTTTTATAAATGGACTCCAACCATAAATATCACTAAAGCTATCACCAGCAGTAATATCAAACACTACATCAGCTTCAATAATATCTTGAAAATATGGATTAATTGCAAAAATACGCTTTTTGAGCCATGAGCTAGGTATAATTTTTACAAGCAGTGCGTAACTCAATAAAGCATACATATTTCTAGTTTTAAATATGTTACGACTAAACCATAAATCCCTCTTGTTAATATTAAATTCTTGCTCATTAAAAGTTAAAGTCAATGGTATTTCATCTTTAGGACTTTGCAAAATTATATTTGCATCTGGCCACTGTTGTAAAATACATTTAATACTTGATTCAGCAAGTGCACTAACACCCATGTTTAGGGTTTCAAACGATGCTCCCAATATCCAAATTTTTGGATTTTTCATATGCTCCATACAATTGTGCTTTGGTATGTATAATATCAATAAGATACAGATTGGTTTTATATTGCTTCATATAATCCCCAAATTATTTCCATCTTATTGCATAATAACGCTCTGAGGAACACTGCAATTTTAGCTCCATTTCCATCTCTTTCCAAATTAGTCTTTACTAAAATATATTAAAAGCAGCTGAATTTAAACCATTAAAGAAGCAAATTAATATAATAGTCTATCGACTGGAAGTTTGACTTAGTTCTATCACAAAAGCAATTCCATACAAAAGTGTTGAACCAGTTATTCCAAAACGAAACACTGAAGCAGCAGCAAAATTCAATATTCCATATCCAGTCCAAAAAAATAGGCTATTTTGTAAATCAGTATTCAATTCATTTGCTAGATCAAATACATCACATAAATGAGACAAACTATTATCCATTAACACTACTTGAGCCATATCAGAAGCAATAGATGAAGCACCACTTAAAGAGATCGAAACATTAGCTTTTTTCATCGCAATCACATCGTTAATACCATCCCCAATAAAACAAACTTTATTCCCACTTTTTTGCAGTTGTTCTACTAATTTAGCTTTATCATCCGGAAGAATTTCGGCAAAATAACCATCCATACCAAGTTCTTTCGCTAACTCTTGAGTAGGTTGCTCATGATCACCAGATACAATATACATCTTTGTTATTCCACGTTGGCGTAAACCCTTGATAATTTCTTTAGTTTCAGGTCGAGTCTGGGGCTGAGTTTCAATAGCACCTTGAATCTTATTATCGACAGCAACTAAAGAATAACATGGTGGATATTCTGCTGGAAAAATTATACCTTCCATAGTCATAAAATTAGCACTACCTACCTTAATGACCTTATTATCAATAGTTACTGTTATGCCATATCCAATTTTATAATCAGCTTCTTGTATTGTTGGTAAATTCAATCTTCTATTTTCAGCTTCGGTAAAAATGGCTTGTGCGATAGGATGCTTAAGCTTCCGTTCCGCTGCTGCTGCATAGCTCAAGATTTCATTTTCTCCTAATTCGCCTGTTAGAATTATTTGGCCAACCTTTAAATGGGCATGAGTTAAAGTTCCAGTTTTATCAAACAATACGGTATCTATTTTAGGAATTTCTTCAAGAACTCGACCATCTTTAACTAGGATTCCTTTACTGGAAATTAAAGCTAAATAATTGTAAGTTTGTAAAGGTGGAAAAATTCCTATGGAATTAGTTGGAGCACTAAATAACATAGTTATTGCTGATGAAGCACCTATTATTGGTAACGATAATGCACTAATAGTCAACAAAGGAACAGTAATGTTATCCGACCATTTTTCCCCTTTTAATTGTAAGCTAGTTTTAAAATCTGTAGTTTGAGTTAAAATTTCACCTAGTTTGGCAATGGTGGTTTCAACTCCAGTTTTTTCAACTTTTATATGTATTTGGCCCCTCACAACAATTGTGGCTGCAAATACTTTATCACCAATATCTTTTTCTGCTGGTACAGATTCTCCAGTTAACGCACATTGGTCAATCATCGCCATACCACTTATGATAGTACCGTCAATTGCTATTACTTCACCAGCTTGGACTACTATAATGTCATCGATTTTGAGAGTTTCTATGGGAATTTCAATTTCTATAGAATTGTTTAAAATCCAAACTTTCTGGGGCTGTTGTTCAAAAACTTCAGCAATCATTTTAGCTGATTTATCGTGGCTTTTGGACACAATTTTACTGCCAAGATGATAAAGCCAAGTTTGCAGAGCCGCCGCAAAATAGCTTCCTATACTGAGGCACATAATGGTAACTATGGAACTTAGTAAATCATTTTTTATTCGTTTTTCTTGTAATAATGACTGTTCGGCTTGTTTTAATATTGGAATGGTAGTATAAAAAATAGCCCCTATGGATAAAAAAGTCAAGGGTGGATAAATATAAGCTACAATAGTTAATCCCATTGCTACAGAACTAATTTTAACCTGATGGTTATCATGCTCATCTTGTACTAATTTAGCTATTTCAGATGATTTTTGAATAGGTGATTTTTTAGGTGATTTTGTATGATGTTCAATTAATCTTAAGCCAATATATGTTCCAAGTATAATTCCAATGTTGAGTATTAACATAAAGTCCTACCAAATTTTCTATGTATTAACTGTTCTTACGCACTGTTAAATTATGGCAATTCTTAATTTTTAACGAACTTCAATATAAATATCAAGTTGTTAATTTGTATTGATATAATTCATTTGCGTATGTTTAGGGTAACCACAAGGGATTACCCCTACAAATCAATATTTTATGTAGGGGCAATCCTTTATGGTTGCCCTTAA
>DAOUSR010000219.1 GCA_030627125.1 Thioploca sp. | reverse complement strand
TGCTTAATTCATCAGATTTAGCTTGGATGAGTTTAGCTGATTTATTGGGGTCAAGTGATACTGAGCCCTTGGTTAGGAGTCCATAAATCCAATCGGTGACAATAACAGCAAATACTGGACTGCACCATTGAGCAAGATTAATGGCAACATAAGGATGTATCCATGTTCCTTGTTCTTCGGGAGTACCGCCTTGTATGGTTTGTATAAGTTGTTGATTTTGTTCCGTTATGCTAATTAGCATAACGGGAATTTTACCAATAAAATCAGTGAGTTCTATTAAAAATGCTTTTGTAGATTTAAGGCGTTTATAACCGGTAAACAATTTACCAGTGGCCTGACACATATCAGTAGCGTTCAAGTACCCATCAGAACGTTGACGGATTGTAGTACCGTGAAAATCACGGCTTATTAAATTTTGAGTAGTCATTTTAGATACCTTACAGTGGAGTAGCAGAAATTTTGGGTTTAAACACTTAGCAGAGTGGCATTCTGTAATTACCACCTTTTCAGGTCTAGATTCCCTAGCTAAGTGCAAGGTAAATTATAATTTTTTGGAGGTTATTTGTCAAGCCTTAATAGTTTATTTTGTGATTATGTTATTTCGGAAATGGAACGAAGTATATTTCCCGAAACGATTGCTAGATATGGGTTTCGGGAATTGGAACAAAGAAAAAGTTGCTAATATGGCAACCACGAAATTGGTCAAGTTAGAAAATTATTGCTCATTTTTGATTGATTTAGCTTAATTTAGCCTAAAAATGAGTATTTCTTAAAATATTTTAAATTAATTAATGGAGTTTTTTTAAGAAATTATATGTGATTTGGGGAAGGTTGGATTTGAGGTTGCCAAATCACCAACTTATTTTGGTTGGAATGATTATATAATTGGGATACGCTAAAAGTTTGAGTTAAATAATATGATTTTGCACCAG
Organism: Thioploca sp.; assembly: GCA_030627125.1. Taxonomy (GTDB): domain Bacteria; phylum Pseudomonadota; class Gammaproteobacteria; order Beggiatoales; family Beggiatoaceae; genus DRQV01. Next base: position 3,644 of record DAOUSR010000219.1, on the reverse strand, counting down.
TTGTAACTTCTGGCAGGTGGGTGCGAGACATTGGCTGGTTGGATTGGCTGATGGAAAGTGAAGTGCTATTCAAGATGTTAGCTTAGTCAGTTGACTATGATGAAAAATTGGTTGATAATCATTTTTTTTAAAATAGGTATTCAATTATGACAGAAAGACAAGCTATACATTATGGCCAAGTAGAAATTATTCCGGGGATTAAGTGTGATGGTTATGTACTTGATGATGGCACGGCATGTTTAAGTGAGCGTGGAACTGCTGATTTGTTGGGGATGAAACACGCCTCTTTACAGAGCATGGCAGTTAACTGGCCTCCAAAAACACTTGAACCATTTGTTGATAAGGGCTGGAGCATGGCAGTTAACTCAATAAAAGTAGTTGCGAAAAATAGTCCTTATCAAGGAAGAAAAATTGTTGTATATTCAGCAGAATCTATTGAGATTCTAATTTCTACCTATGCTTTAGCACTAGCATATTTTGGTTTGAAGAAAACTCAAATGCACATCGGAACAAGGTGTGTTGTCTTGCAAACAGCTTTAATGAGAACTGCTTTAGAAATAGCTATCAAAGAAGCTTGCGGAATAGCTGCGAATCTTCAAAAAACCGCTCAAAAGAATTACGCCAATATTATTGAGTTGATGAAAGAATCGGGTTTGAAATGTTCGGTTAATGAAAAAATTGCTATTAAAACAGATATTACTGATTTTCTTGATATTCCTTTGAGTACATTGAATAGCTTTTTGGGTAAACAGCGTAATGAGATTGAACCAATTCGATTGGATCGTGAGACTATCAGGAATTTGGGTTCCAAGGCTTCTCGGATGAATGGTTATTCTATTAATGATGTGGGAACTATTGCTTTAGGTATGGATAGTGTTGTTGGGATTAGTTTGAAGGAGCAGATGTTTGGTAGTGTGAGTTCTTTGGTCAAGTTGGATACCAAAGGTGAAATTGAATGGCAGCAAGTATTGACGGAAATTTTTGCTGGGTTTAGTTTTTATCATAATTATATGATTGGTAAGTATAAAGTTGATTTTTATGTGAAGGAATTAAATCTTGTGCTTGAGTGTAATGGTTATGATTGTCATGATTCTTATGATAAGAAGTTGGAAGCTGAAAGAGAGCAATTTATTGATAAAGAGCATCGGGTGGTGCGGTTCCATCATTTAGTTGGTTTGAAAGCTCTGGTTAATGGAATTTTACACGCTCAGGTCGGTGATGTTGTCAGGTTGTATGATGTGGAGCATTCTGGGAATGTTCAATCTTTGGGTAATTTGTATTAATATGATTTCTGCACCAGTTGTAACTTCTGGCAGGTTGGTGCGAGACATTGGCTGGTTGGATTGGCTGATGGAAAGTGAAGTGCTATTCAAGATGTCAGCTATGAGTAGTAACCGTTTGGTGGATTGGTCAGCGACCTGTGAAAGAAAGCAGACTAATCCACAGTTTTTTAAACTATTGAGAAGGAGGAAACTAGTAGGACTGACAAACTTAAAAGCACTCCCATAAAAATAAGCAAAATTTAGACCATTTAAATATAAAATTGCTTTTTGGACTATGGGAGTTAGTGATGTGTTTTTCAATAGGTAGTGCTTTGACAGCAAACCTATTTTTAATGATTTATTTGCTAATAAACCGAATTTGGCAAATTTATTTTTCTAAACTTTATAGGAATACTTTTTTATGCAATATTTTAAATTTCCTGATAAACAAGATGGAAGTTCTGAGCCTCCTAATAAGTGGCGGCAATTTATACCAACTTTAGCAGTTGGGTTGGCTATGTTTGTTGGTAGTGTTTTGCCGGCAACTAGTTTTGCTTATGAAGCTAAAATTTGTTTCACTGATAATTATAATTCTGGTGTTAGTGGCCTTAATGTAACTGTTGCTGGCGATTATGCAACTCATAATGGTAATGGTTGCTATGCTATTTCAGGATTAGATGATAATTATAATACTGAAAATTTTTATACCTTTGTTATGGAAACTAGTAGTTATAACCGCTTTGACAGTCAGCAATTTCAAGTTGGTTCTAATCGCCCAAGTAATGATATAGGTACATTTCATGCTATCAAAGCAATTAATGGTTATCGTGCAGAAGGTACGGTAGTTGATTCTTCTGGAAATTTAGCAGGTGTAAATATTTCTGTGAATGGCCAACAAAAAACTACTGGTGCTGATGGTAAATTTACTGTTGATTTCTCCACTGCTGGTTCCCATTCTTTGGTATTTACAAAAACAGGTTATCCAACTGTTACCCGAACCTTTACAGTTAGTAATACTCAACCATTGCGTTCATCTTCTGTTAGGTTGAGTAAGGGTTATGTTCAAGTCCGTTTTGTGGATATGTTTGGGCAAGTTGTTAATGATCTTAACGTAACAGCAGGTGGCAAAACAGCAACATTAAATGGTAATTATTACCTAGCTGAAGGTTTGTCAGAAGGCTCTTACACTTTATCAATGTCAAATGCTAACTACCAATCATTTAGCGGTAATTTTACTTTAAGTTCTAGCCGTACAAGCCATGATTTTAGCACTCAGTATTTAATTAAAAAAACTGATGGTTATTGTATTTCTGGTACAGTTAGAAATGCTTCTAATGCTGCATTTAGTGGTGTTACCGTATCAGCAAATGGTAAACAAGTAATTTCTGACAGTAATGGTAAATATACTATTTGTTATTCTGCGGCTGGTAGCTATGAATTAACCTTTGCTAAATCTGGTTATTTAACAAGTACTCGTAGTTGCTCTATTGACAGTAGACCTCCTTTAAATTCAGGATGTAATCAACAAGTAATTGATGGTTGGAGTGTTTCTGGTAAAGTGTTAGGTATTGACAGAAATGGATTATCTGGTGTAACAGTTACAGTTGATGGTAAAACTGCTGTTTCTGATGCTAATGGTAACTATACTATAACTGGTATTTTGACCACTGGTAGTAAAACTCTTACCTTGTCTAAAAGTGGTAATACCATTTCTCGTAACATAACTCTTTCTGCTAGTGAACCAAAATATTCCATGTATGGTTTATATTTGGTAGATGATTATCTTATTTATGGTAGAGTGCTTGATGTATTACAACAACCACTGGCCGGAATCACTGTTCAATCAGGTGGTAAAACTGCTACTAGTGATGCTAATGGTGATTACACTATTCCAGTTGCTACAGTTGGTAATCATACTGTTACTTTGAATCACGGAAATTATAAACAAGTAACTAGCACTGCTAATGTTAGTGATACCAATCCTCTTGGTGATGCTGGTAATATATTTGCTATAATTAGCTATAATCTTTGCGGAAATGTTACTATATTTGATAAAACTGTACCATTTTCTAAGGTTACAGCAAAACTTGGAGACTTGACTGCAACTCCTGATAATACTGGTAAATTTTGTATAAATAGCTTTAGCGAACCGGGTAGTCACACTTATACTATTGAAGTTAATGAATTTGGCTATAGAGATATTAGTTTGAATTTCTCAGCTAATGATAGCCATCCTTACGCAGCATTAGGAACAATCAACTATGCTCCTAATTTAAGCATGAATATGCAAGCTAATCATACTAAGATTGAGTTAGGTGGGCAAATGATTTATACCGTTACCATTTCTAACAGTGGAAATGCACCGGCAAATCAAGTGGAAAT
>DAOUSR010000115.1 GCA_030627125.1 Thioploca sp. | reverse complement strand
TTATCTTGAAGCTTTTTATAATGAACAAGGTCATTACCCCAATGTGGAAGCAACTTTGACTGATGACGGTCAAAAAATGACCGGTACTAGTGTTCTTTCAACAATTTATGAAAATAATGATAATCTCCCTAAAGCATGTATGACAATAGATGGTTTTGATGCTACAGAAAATTTGGTTGGGTGGATACTAGTGGCAGCAACTGATACTACATCACAATATTGGAGTTGCAAAGGTCCATCAGCAGATGATGGTGAAGGTGCTTGTACAACCATGCTCCAAAAATTTCTGCCTAAAACTTGTAGATAAACAGTTAGCTTATGTAATTATTTCGCCAATATTGTTAGCTTAATCTTTAGAACCCGCTTATACCATAAGTGGGTTTTTTTATGTATATTCAAGGTATTAACATGTCTACATATCCCCGCTCTCAAATTGCTTACAGCATTCTATTTTTTCTAATTTTAATCGCAACGGTTGGAATTTACTGGCCAGGATTGTCAAGTATTTTTCTCCTTGATGACGAGATGAATCTCCAAAAACTCACAGAAGTTGCGGAAGGAACCAGTAGTATTTGGTTTTTTACCCTTGAAGGAATATCCAGTCAATTAGGTCGACCATTAGCATTATTAACCTTCGCATTACAAGCTGATGCTTGGCCAATCAATCCGTTTGTATTTAAATATGTCAACTTAATGATACACCTGATTAACGGCTGTTTAATTTTTTGGTTAATTTTACTTATAACCCGTTGTATGGCGTTATCTGAAAAACGTGGATTCCTATTAGCTTTACTGACTACTTTAGTGTGGTTATTACATCCCCTACAAGTCTCAACCGTGTTATATGTTGTACAAAGAATGACACAACTTTCGGCATTATTTACCTTAGTTGGCTTATTATTTTATCTACATGGTCGGCTAAAAAATAGGCTAATTTGGATGTCAATTGGTGTAGTTATTGGAGGTATCTTAGCTGTATTAAGCAAGGAAAACGGTATATTACTGGTTTTATATATCATAGTGCTAGAAGCAACAATATTATATGCGATGCCAAAACCTCGTTATTGGCGTATTTGGTCAAGTATATTCCTCTATTTCCCCTTAATTTTATTGGCTGGTTATTTTTTAATTGATGTTAATGGCATATCACGTTCTTATGAAATTAGAGATTTTACAATGGGGGAACGTTTATTAACCGAAGCCGGTATCTTGATAGAATATCTTACTAAAATATTTTTATTACATCCATATGGTTTTGGATTATTTCACGATGACTATCCAGTATCTCGTAGTTTATGGGATATATCAGTTTTAATAGAAGTAAGCTGCATAATCGTAATGTTAATTACCGCAATCTTAGTAAGACGTATTTTACCAGTTTTAGCATTAGGTATATTATGGTTTTTTGCTGGTCATATTTTGGAATCTAGTTTTGTTGGACTAATGCTATATTTCGAACACCGTAATTATTTACCTATGTTAGGAGTGATTTTTACAGCTATCTATGGCATTTTGTGGTTGTTTGACTATATGTCGAGCATATTTTTACGCAAGTTTCTTATCTTTTGTAGTGTTCTATGGTTAAGTACGTTTCCACTAATAACTTGGTCACAAACAGATTTATGGAGTAAACCACCAGTTCAAACTGTTTTCTGGGCTCAAGAACATCCTAACTCAGCTTCCGCACAAAGTCATGCCATAGTATTTTTTCTACGTATTAAAGAACATGCTCAAGCAGAAATGTATGTTCAAGATATGTTAAAATCTTTTTCAGAACATACTTCACCTTATTTATATTTAATTTCATTATCTTGTATGTCAGCAAAAACTAGTTTGCCAGATATGCAACAGACAATTAACCATTTTAAAACTAGCAAATATGATCTGGTTACAACGGAACTGTTAGCTTTTATTTTAGAAGAACGTCAAATGGGACATTGTAATTTAAGCACTGAGACTATGGAAAAAATATTTAATACCTTACGTAATAATAAAAATTACATTAATTCTAATTCACAGGCAAGTTTTTATAATCTTTATTCTGCATTATATTTTTTTGAGAAACAGTTTGAATTAGCTTTATTAAATAAAAAACAAGCTGTAAAACTAAAAAATAAATTACAATGGCATTTAGATTTAATTGATTTACTACTTTTAAATGGTAAATTTGGTGAAGCGAAACAGATATCAACCAAAATTTATGAACAACTAAATCCTCTACAAAAGAAACTTTATGCCAAAAAATTCCAAGATTTAGAAGTATTAATTCTAAATTAATGCAAGCAATTTGGCTACAAAACAGAAAATTAAGTTATAGAACCGATATTCCAGTCCCCATACCAGCTAATGGTGAAGCTTTAGTTAAAGTTTTGTTAGCTGGAATTTGTGCTACAGATTTGCAATTAATTAAAGGTTATTATCCTTATACTGGGATTTTGGGCCATGAATTCGTGGGAGAAATTGTCCAAGCTGCCGATGCTCCTGAACGAATTGGGGAGCGGGTAGTTGGAGAGATAAATGTTGCCTGTGGTAAATGTGATAATTGTGTACGCAATCAGCCAACTCATTGTGAACAAAGAAATGTTTTGGGTATTATTAACCGTAATGGGGCTTTTGCTGAATATCTATGTTTACCTTTAACAAATCTTATCCCAGTCCCAAATTCTATTCCTAATGAAATGGCGGTATTTACCGAACCTTTAGCCGCAGCTTTGCAAATTCAACAACAAGTATCGATTGCTCCCAAGCATAAGGTTTTAATCGTAGGAGCTGGACGCTTAGGTCAGTTGATAGCTCAAACGTTGATATTGACTGGTTGCCATTTGCAAGTGGTGGCTCGTTATGAGAAGCAACAACTATTACTTGCTACCCATAAAATTGCTTGGATTATGGAACAGGATATTAAAAGTCATAATTTTGATATTGTAATTGAAGCAACTGGTTCGAAAACTGGTTTTAATTTAGCTATTCAAGCGGTAAGGCCCCGTGGCATAATAGTATTAAAAAGTACTTATAAGGATATGGAGGCAAATCTTTCTAGTATCGTGATTAATGAAATAACTTTGGTTGGTTCACGTTGTGGGCCTTTTGCCCCAGCTTTACATTTACTGGAAAATAAATTGGTTGATCCTAGCCGATTAATTGCTAATAAATTTCCTCTTTCTCAATCTTTGCAAGCTTTTGACTATATCCAGCAACCGGGAATCATGAAAGTTCTATTACAAATGGAACCATAAAAATTGGTTAATTTTTGTTAACATACTATCTTTGTTTAAGACTATAGCATTTCCCTAATGAATAAGAACTAAAAATCTAATTTAGATATTTTAAAATAGTAATTAAATTGGTTCAGACTGAGTCGGTAAATGCTATATCGTATTTAAATATGAAACCTAATAGGTGGTCCTGTCAGGTCAAAGTCATTGAAAATCCATTAATCCTTAACTTTAGCTTTAATTTTAGCCATAACTTTTGCTATGGGATTTGCTTGAGAAATTGCCCCAGTAGATTTATCAGTAGAACTGGCTTGGCTTCTACTTATACGCCGAGCATCAATTTCCAAGTCAGTTTGATTCCAAGAAAATTCATTGTTAAATGTAAACCAAAGGTCTTTATAACAACCTCGATAACCACCTCGTCTGGCTAAAGGCTTATCTTCTGGTGCTATACTTGAATCTTCGTAATAGCACCAATCCATAACTACCCAATCTTGATTACCATTATTTCTGTCAGCTAAATAAACACAATAAGCATGTCCTCCTTGTGGAGCTGTTGGAGAAGCTTGTACATAACCGGCAGCAACTTTAATTCTATATGCAGGAATTCCAGCTTTAATCATCAAACTTGCCATTAAAATGGCACCATCCTCACAATCACCTACACCAGATTGCAAGGTTTCAAAAGGAAATAGCCAAAACTCTGGGCATTCACTAGCTTCATCATCTCCAACATAATCAAGAAAATTCACCACAAATTTTTGGATTGCTTGTGCAGTCTCATTATGGGTATATTTTTCAAGATGATAGTCATTTATTATTTCAGTCAATATAGTGTCATTTGGAGTTATAAAACATTTGACATCACAAACAATTCTTTCATTACTTCCACGTAAAGCTCTGCCAGTGTAAGTTATCGGAGATTGTCGCCATTTATTATTCCAAAAATTTGCACTTCTATTCATAATTATTCTCTAATTAATAAACTTATAATTTATATAAAAAACCAAATATAGTTACATTTAATTTTGGCTTATGTTTTGCATAAAATATTTGCTAAATAGGTAGCAAATTCAATATTATCGCATATTTATCAACTAAATTGGTAGAGGAATTGAAAAATGGTAGTTAAACGGTTTATCGGAAAAATTATTATTGCACTGATCAGGGCTTCAATAAGAGCATTCTTTGGTATGTTAATTGGGATTGCCATTGTCACTATTACTTTAATGACATTATTATTTTTTGGAATTTTGACTCCAAGTGCTGGCAGTGAAACTATGGTGCTTGAAATTATAGGATTATTAATTGCTGGGGCAAGTATAGGAGCCGTTGTTGGTTTTTTTGATATGTTGGATCGTAAAGTAATATCTGAAAAACATGAAAAAAACCAAAATTGGCATAAAAATTAATTAATATTTAAATCAAAATTATATAACAATTCTTAATTATGAATGCTTAATTCTTAATTCTTAATGAACTTCAAAATAAATATCAAGCTCTTAATTTGTATTTATGAGACCTTTAGGTACTGAGCTAAAAGTATAATTAATAGTATCAAAATTATTATAATAACATAATGCAAGACGAATCAGAAAAATGCCGAAATTGTGGAAGAAAAATTTTTCAGAGACACAATACCAATTGCTCAGATTCTGAAGGATGGACAGATTATATTCGGATTTTTCAAAGCTATTGTAAAGCATTGGAGATAAATCTGTTCGCATGAAAGGCAAAGGTTTTAACCTTGTTCATGCAAACTAAATTTTGCCTATTTGAAAGTTTTCTGTGTAAGTAATTAAAACTGATTACTATAGCTCTTAGTTTTAACTTTACCTTTAAAAAATAGTATATTAGCCTTGACTTCATTAGTTATCCAACTCATAGTGGTACCAGATAAATTATCTAGCCCAAACAAGGTTCCAATAGTACCAGCATCAACACTCCCACCAGTTACTTTCGTTGGTTCTCCTAATATTTTGATTACTTCCTGCTCTGTCATACCTTTTTCAACTTTAGCAAAGCTAGTATAATCAAGACGTGGAGTCGCACAGCCGCCTAATAATATTACTAATATCAATATATTTCTAAAATATGCTAACATGGTTATTCCCTGATAAATAATTAATTACCCATCATAATACAAGTTTACCATGACAAATTCAACAATTACTCGTTCCGTATTGATTACTGGTTGCTCTAGTGGTATTGGTTACTGCGTAGCACATGGATTACAAAAATTAGGTTATCAAGTCTTTGCTACAGCACGTAAACCTGATGATGTAGCTCGTTTGCAACAAGAAGGTTTGGAAAGTTTAGTATTAGATTTAAATGATCCAACATCTATTACTGCTACAGTGCAGAAGATATTAGAACGTACTTCTGGAAAATTATATGCCTTATTCAATAATGGAGCTCATGGACAACCGGGGGCGGTGGAAGATTTAACCCAAGCAGCTTTGCGGCATCAGTTTGAAGTGAATGTGTTTGGAACTCATGAACTTACGAGACAAATTATCCCAATAATGCGTAAGCAAGGTGAAGGGCGTATTATTCAAAATAGTTCTATGTTAGGCTTGGTGGTATTGCCGTATCGTGGTGCGTATAATGCCAGTAAATTTGCTTTAGAAGCTTTGACTGATACGTTGCGTTTGGAACTAGCCAATACTAATATTTTTGTATCTGCTATCGAACCGGGGCCGGTTATTAGCAGATTTCGTATGAATAGCTATAAAATGTTTGAACAGTATGTTGATGCCCAGAATAGTATACATCAGGCAACATATAATAAAATGCATACAACTCTATTACAAGAAGGCCCGGTTATGCCATTTACTTTACCACCAGAAGCGGTATTAAAAAGAGTTATCCATGCCTTAGAAGCGAAACATCCACAGCCACATTATTATGTAACCCTTCCAACTTATGTATTGGTGACTTTAAAACGTTTTTTACCGCACCGAATCATGGATTGGGTATTGCGAAAGGTAATTTGATTGCTATACAAACTTGTTTCTAAATTTCACTACTGGACTATTTATAATGACCATTATCAAATCCCAAGATTTCATTCAAAGTATTGCCGATGCCTTTCAATTCATTTCCTACTACCATCCACTTGATTATATTAAATCCTTGGAAGCCGCTTACGAACGGGAAAAATCTGTTATAGCTAAAGATGCTATTGCGCAAATTTTAGTTAATTCTCGTATGTGTGCAGAACAACATCGGCCTATTTGTCAAGATACTGGAATTGCAGTGGTATTTTTAAAAATTGGGATGGATATCAGGTGGCAAACTGACCTGAGTGTAGCAGATATGGTAAACGAAGGAGTACGGCAAGCTTACAATCACCCAGATAATCCATTACGAGCTTCTATTTTGGCTGACCCAGCTGGGAAGCGGCAAAATACAAAAGATAACACTCCAGCAGTAATACATATGGAAGTGGTTCCCGGCGATAAGCTGGAAGTGAAAATTGCGGCTAAAGGTGGTGGTTCGGAGAATAAATCTAAGTTGGTTATGCTAAATCCCAATGATAGTATCGTTGATTGGGTTCTTGATACGATTCCTAAACTGGGTGCTGGTTGGTGTCCGCCCGGAATATTAGGGATTGGTATTGGTGGTACTGCTGAGAAAGCGATGTTGTTAGCCAAAGAATCCTTGATGGAACCTGTCAATATGCACGAATTACAGGAACGAGGAGCTAGTAACACTATTGAAGAACTCCGTTTAGAATTATATAACAAAATAAATGATTTAGGCATAGGAGCTCAAGGTTTAGGTGGCTTAACTACCGTGTTGGATGTTAAAATTTTGGATTATCCAACTCATGCTGCCTCGCTTCCATTAGCCATGATTCCGAATTGTGCGGCTACTCGTCACGCCCATTTTGTATTAGATGGTAACGGGCCAGCTAACTTAATTCCACCTAGTTTGGAAGATTGGCCTAAGATAACTTGGCAGGCTAGTGCAAATATGCGGCGAGTTAATCTTGATACTTTAACTAAAACCGATATTTTGGACTGGAAAGTTGGAGAAAGGTTATTATTATCAGGTAAATTACTGACTGGCCGTGATGCGGCTCATAAAAAAATTGCTGATTTGATTAGGCAAGAGCAACCATTACCAGTAGATTTTACTGGCCGCTTTATTTATTATGTTGGCCCAGTGGAAGCAATAACTGGAGAAGCAGTTGGCCCAGCAGGACCCACCACAGCAACTCGTATGGATAAATTTACCGAAATGATGTTAACCAAGACTGGCATTATAGGCATGATTGGTAAGGCGGAACGTGGGCCACAAGCGATCAAAGTGATAAAAGACCATAAAGCGGTATCTTTAATTGCAGTTGGTGGAGCTGCTTATTTAGTATCAAAAGCAATTCGTGCTGCACGAGTATTAGCTTTTCCGGAGTTAGGAATGGAGGCTATATATGAATTTGAAGTAAAAGATATGCCGGTTATGGTAGCCGTAAGCACCGATGGTGAATCGATTCACGAAAAAGGGCCGTTAGAATGGCGAGTTTTAAAACAGGTTAAATGATATTAATATTTAGACTAATTATTTTTAAAATTCATAATGCTAATTCTTGATCCATTTATTGGGTCAGGAACGACTGCTATTGCAGCAAATTAATCGTAATCTTATTGGGATATATCCCTGAATATTGGGAAATGCCTCAACAACGCGCTACTTTTTGCTTAATATTTTTTAGGTGGTGGTTCTTCATCGGGCAAAATTGTGAAGTCTTCAGTAGTAACTCCTTCACCAAACGGAAAAGGTTTTATATTAGTATTGTAAGTGATATACATTATTATTTGGTAAATATAAGTACTTAAAATATCCCCAAAATATAGTAATTTATCATTGCGTTTACCAGATAATAAAACTACGGCAAATTGGAAAAATACTACAACCATAAGAATATTGAAAGCAAGATAACAGAAAAAAGCATAAACCAGCATAAAAAAACCACGTAGCCAAGTATCAACTTCAAATATATTTTTCTGCATTTCTTCTCTGGTCATATCAGTAACTCACTTATAAGTTTATGTTAGGTAAAGGCTTAATATTTTAAACCTCTACCTTTAGAAAATTATTTCTTTTTCAAAATATCAATAACTTCTTGGAGCAGTGTTTCAATATTTTTTAAGCTTTGGTCTACTTCTACATGATGCCCATTACGGGAGGACATTGGGGTAAAATTAGGACTTGGTCTATAATTAGGTCTTGGTTGAGCTAAATATGGAGCATTCCAATTAGGTGGTACTGACATTGGTCCATTATTTATCCAAGGTGGAAGAATGTTATCATTACGCCCATGATGTATTTCTTGCATCTTATTCATTATGTTTTGATAATCTTCAGGACTTTTAGAATTACGGGATTTCTCCATAAGCTCTTGCATTTTCTGCATTTTGGCATTGCGTTTTTCTTGCATTTTCTGCATTTTGGCATTGCGTTTTTTCATCATATCTTGATATTGCTTCTGCTGCTGTTCTATCTGTTCTTTTATAAAAGCTTGTTGTGCAGCCATCCGTTTTTCCATAGCAGCTTGTTGTTCAGCTATCCGTTTTTCTATTGTTTCCCGATATTTTGCCATCTCAGGATTTATAGCTGGAGGCTGCATAGCCATTGGGGTACTTGGTGCTGTAACCGCTACTGGAGCTGGACTCACTTCTGGAGCTGATTCCTCTGCAAATACATAGCTACCACTGATAGCTAAAGATATTAATGTTGGTAACACAAATTTTTTCATTGAGATATTCCTGTTGAGTGTTGAGAAAATACTTAACTAGAAAACAATAAATAGGGTTTAAAAAATAGGTATCAAGTTACAATTCAATGTAATTCAAAATGAACTTAAGCTATTTTTGATGGAACCATTGTTTCAAGAGCTAAAGTTTGAGGTTTATAACTAAATTTTAATAAATATAAATTACTAATAGATATTATAAATAAAGTTTTCCCAACTATTGAGTTATAATCATACCAACTAAAAGCTATAACAGCTAAAGTTAAGGATATAGCAGTTACGAAAGCAAACCACCAAATGCGAAAATTATTTGGGTCTAATAGTGAGGGTGAGGCTATCCATAATACATTAAATATAATATAAACACCGATAAATATTGCAAAAACACTTTCTAAACGTGGTTTTAAATTTTTAGTGAATAGAGATACTCTGGCATTTCTAAACATTCTATTACTGGTAAGTATTCCATATTCAAATAATTCTATATAATCATTGGTTTTATAATTAGATAATTGGATTTGCTTGGTAATTATACTAATATTTTCTGGTAACACTGCCATGAAACTTAATTTTAAGTCACCAATTTTAGGCTGTTCAGGATTCTCTCCTATAAAATACTCGCCATCAATAAAATGGAGTTTTTTATTTGGCAATAAAGTCCGAAGATTTTCCTGTTCCTGCCATAAACCTTTCATGGGTAATTTTTGATAATGGTTCATGTTATTAATCAGTGTATGCGAGACGATAAAATCGCCTAATATTACTTGCTTGGCAATAAAAGTTCTACTTGCAAAAGGTATTGTTGGATTATTATGCTTGGCATCATAAAATTTTTTAGAATCAATAATTTGTTCTGACCAGACTTTATCATAATTTTGTTCCGTATTTTTTTGCCATTGATATATTTGTAATATGCGGCGTAATTTTATGACGTTCACAACTTCAATCTTGATTAGTTTATCTAGTATGATTTCATCTACTGTGGTTTCGCCAGTGATATGGATTAATTTATTCTCATTATTTATGTCAACTTGGTCAACATCAACTGAGATGACGGTATTTTTTCCTGCTGCCAGAGTTTTAACATGATAGATAGTTTCTGGTTCATTTACCATTAAATCTATCGTTGCATTAATACCAAGCCATAAACCTAAGAATAATCCTATAACAGTTATCAACATGGCAACCATTCGAGATTGTTGTAATTGTTGGGATAAACTAGTAGTTATTTTAGCCATTTGTTAAATTGGTAGTCCTAAATAAAGTAATGGTGATACATAAAATCAAATAATATTAGCATTATAATGATGAATAAAGTACCAACCCAATGTGATTAGAAAGTTTTTTAGAATTTTCTAACTAGAAATTCGTTGTCTCATGGTACGAGCGTTCAATACGATTTGT
>DAOUSR010000247.1 GCA_030627125.1 Thioploca sp. | reverse complement strand
TCCTTTTATCTGAAAAGGCACATCATCACACCACTTTGGTAATTGTATTAACAAATCCTTTTTAATATCCATCCAAGATGGAGAAAAATTAACACAAGAACGAATGTAATCAATGGTTTGATTGAAGACATATCTACTACAATCATGCCATTTTTTAAATATCTGCTTTTGCTTCTGGTTCGGATAAAGCTTGACGGACTTGGTTTTTATAATTTCCAAGTCCGGGCATTCTGTAACTGAAGACGTGAAGAATGCTGAGTAAGTCGTTGGTAAGTTCTTGCTCTGAGGATAAATTAGTTTGCTTGAGAACCACGACTTTTCCACCGCTTTGTTGGACAATCCACTCAATAAGTTCAAATCCGAATCTTGCAAGGCGGTCTTTGTGGGCAAATTTCGAGTTTATCTCCTCGCATTGCTCGTTCCAATATGGATTTAAGCCCTTTACGCTTATAGTTGAGTCCACTTCCGATGTCTTTGACGATTTTGGCATTGGGGTACTTTGCTTGCATAAATTTAACTTGTCTTTCGAGGTCGTGTTTATAACTGCTGACTCGACAAAAGTTGAACAGACTCAATTGTTTGGCCAAGAAATGCTTCAACATTATATTTACGCTGTCCTGATGGTGTAATAATATGCTGGATTTTACCAGATTTTGCCCAATTTCTTAATGTATTAGAATGGACTCCTATTATCTCACTTGCTATTCTACTTGATAAATATTTCATATAACAACATAATATATCATTTATCAGCATTTGTAAACAAATTAGTTACTATAAATGAACCTCACATTGATTTCAAAAACTTTGTTAAGCTTCGTATGGTGTGATAATAGTAACGTTATTAAAAACATCCTTGTTTTAATAGCAGATAAAATTATCTTTCCCAGACTCCAGACTTACCACCAGCTTTCTTTTGCAATCTAACCTGCTCTATCGTCATGCCACGATCTACCGCTTTACACATATCGTAGATGGTTAATAGAGCTACCTGTACTGCATTTAAAGCTTCCATCTCCACCCCAGTTTGACCAGTGGTTTTTACTGTAGTTTGGCAATACACGGTATTTTGTCGTGGTTGTAAATCAACGCTAATATGAGTCAACATTAAAGGATGACAGAGAGGAATCAACTCACTGGTTTTTTTAGCTGCCATAATCCCAGCAATCCGAGCAATTCCTAATACATCACCTTTTTTATGTTCCCCTGCCATAATCAAATCCAAGGTCTGAGCCTGCATACTGATAAAGCCTTCAGCGATAGCAACCCGTTCTGTGCTATCTTTCTGTCCCACATCCACCATGTGAGCTTCACCAGCTTGATTAAAATGAGTAAGTTGGCTCATTGATTTACTGGATGTATCCTAACAGTTTTAGGGGCTGCACCAAATGGGTGTTGTTTGATGATAGTATGGTCACGTTCGGCACCAGTAGAAATCATATCAATCGGAACTCCTAATAATTCTTCAATTTTCTCTAAATAATTACGAGCATTGGTTGGTAAATCAGCATAATCACGGATTCCAGCAGTAGATTGTTCCCAGCCCGGCATATCAAGATAAAGTGGCTTACAACGAGCAAATGCCTCGGCTCCAGTAGGTGGCGTGGTTAATTTTTTACCTTCATCATCATAGCCCACACAAATCCGCACAGTTTCTAAACCATCCATCACATCTAACTTAGTTATGCACAAACCAGTTATGCTATTAGTTATCACGGAACGGCGTAAAGCAACTATATCTATCCAACCACAGCGTCTAGCTCGGCCAGTAGTGGCTCCAAATTCATGACCTTGTTTGGATAATCTTTCTCCAATTCTATCAAACAGTTCCGAAGGGAAAGGGCCAGAACCAACTCTAGTCATGTAAGCTTTGGTGATACCTAAGATATAATCTAAATCACGTGGCCCCACTCCGCTACCAGTTGCAGCACCACCGGCAGTAGTGTTGGAAGAAGTTACAAATGGATAAGTCCCTTGATCAATATCTAGCCAAGTACCTTGGGCTCCCTCAAACAATATATTGTTACCTTTGGCTTGTAATTGAGCGAGTAATTCTGGAACATCTGTTACCATTGGTTGCAATATTTCACCAATAGCTAATGTTTCATCTAATACTGTTTTAAAATCAACTGGTTCTGTTTTAAAATAATTCTGTAAAGTAAAATTATGATATTCCATAACTTCACGTAACTTGTTGGCAAATTGGTCTTTATTAGTTAAATCACTAACTCTAAGTCCACGTCTCGCTACTTTATCTTCGTAAGCTGGGCCAATTCCACGTCCAGTAGTACCAATTTTGTTCTTGCCACGGGCTACTTCACGAGCGTTATCCAGAGCAACATGATAAGGTAATAATAGAGGGCAAGCATCACTAATTTTCAACCGCTCTCGTACTGGAACTCCTTTGGCTTCAAGAGTTGTAATTTCATCAAGCAAAGCCCCAGGTGATAATACTACCCCATTACCAATTAAACATTGCACTCTACTACGCAAAATACCGGATGGAATTAGATGCAAAATAGTTTGTTGGCCATCAATGACGAGGGTATGTCCTGCATTATGGCCACCTTGAAAACGAGTAACAGCAATGGCACGTTCAGTCAATAAATCAACTACTTTACCTTTGCCTTCATCACCAAATTGAGTCCCAACAACTACAACATTTTTTCCCATGTTAAAAAATCTCTTTAATGTAATCTTAATTTTAAAATTATGCTGAATTATTATAGAGGTAGTGCTTATAAATAACACATCTTAAACTCTTACTGAAAAACGCCAAAACCACAAAATCAGATTTTGGTTATGTTTAAGGGGCAAGCTCCCTGGGGCGATAAAACTTCTATCACCTTGGTTAAATTTTGCTGCCTAGCTCTTACTTTATGAATTCTTCGATTGAAATTTTTCAACCG
>DAOUSR010000222.1 GCA_030627125.1 Thioploca sp. | reverse complement strand
GTTGCGAGTGAATTTGGTAAAGGAGCTACTTTTACTATTGAATTACCAGTTGCCACCAAAAAAGCGTAAAAATTCTAATTATCATAGCTATAGCATGGGTAAAAAAATACATAATATTTTTGAGAAGAAATAATTCAAGAAATAAAGTTAGATTTTCCTAATCCAACCTACATATACAATCATTCAAATATAAAATATGCAACAATTATTAACTATAACTATTCTTTTTATAAGTATTGTCTCATCCGCATCAGAACCTCTTTCTAAAGATTTTGATTACAAAACAACTTTAAAATATAGCCAAGATGCTATTGGTAATGTTATTGGTGATTATATCCTGATAGACAGCAATGAAAATCCATTTGGATTAAAACGTAACAAACCATTTGTATTAAGTTTAGTTTATACTAGCTGTTATCATACCTGTCCCATGACTACTCGTAATTTAGCTAAAGTGGTAAAAATTGCTAGAGAAGTTCTGGGAGATGATAGTTTTGATGTTGTTACGATAGGCTTTGATACTCAGTTTGATACTCCTAAAACCATGCGTTATTTCGCAAATCAACAGGGAATTGAGGAGATAAATAATTGGTATTATTTGAGTAGCGATAAAAATACAATAGATGCTCTTATTAAGGACTTAGGATTTATTTTTTATCCATCACCTCGTGGTTATGATCATATTGTCCAAGCTTCTGTAATTGATGAGAATGGTAAGGTTTATCGGCAAGTATACGGTGAAGTATTTGATACTCCATTATTAGTAGAGCCACTAAAACAATTAATACTAGGCCAGTCTAAGCCCAATCAACCTTTCTTAGAAGATTTAATCAGTAGAGTTCGCTTCTTCTGCACTACTTACGATCCAAATACTGATAACTATTACTTTGATTATTCACTATTTGTTGGGATGTTTATTGGAGCTTCTATCTTGTTACTGACTATATTCTTTGTAGTTAAAGAACTTAAAAAATAGCGGTTTATAGCAATTCTTAATGCTTAATGAACTTTAAGATAAATATCAAAAATCTGCATTAACATATTCAATTGGGAAATGCTATAGATTGGGGGAATTTGATAATATAAATTCCCAACTACCCAATTAAATAAGCTTTCTTAGCTAAATCTTGTAAAATATTTTCCACATTACTGAGCAAAAAATCTTTCAGTTCTTTAGGATTTACCTCAATAGAATTATCTTCACCTTGATACAAAACTAAATCACCATTATCAATGTTTTTTTGCAGAATTTGCAACAATGAATCTCGATTATGTTCGCCATCTAAATATTGTAAAATACTACAAGTTGCAAAATTAAACGTAAATATTTCGTAGCGTAAATTAGTTACTTGTTTACTAGTTTGACTTTGTAAGCGAGCTATTGGGCTAGCTATAGGAAATTCACTGATATTTAAGGTAAAATTTGGTGGATAAACTGATAATTCTACTATTTTCTTTAAATAAAATTCCAGTAACATGGTTTTTACTTCATCGATATCGGCGGCTGAAATTTCAATATCCATCATCTTAAGCAATTGCTTAACCTGTCGCATCAAATTATCAAAAGATAAATTTTGTGGCCAGGTTTCTCCCAGACATAAACAAACCGCTTTCAATAGTGGAGACGTTACTGAGAGAACAGTTTCTCCAGCTAAATTGGCAAATTTGGCTAATGCTTCTTCTGGTTTATAATCCTTAGCAGATGGTTTTAGTGGAGCTGAAATATACAGATTATCAATTTTGCTTGGAGATAAATTTCTGTCTAAAATAATATTTTGCGAACATAATAATGTTTCTCGGAAAGAAGTATTACGCAAAAAATCTAAATATTGTTCGGTTTCAATCAGGTCAAACTCCAGCGAATCTTGAAAAGCAAAATCTTGCGTTGCAACAAAAGGAGTTCGCATATCGGTAATATATTGCAAGCCATGCTGATTAGCTTGTTCAATAAATTCACTGAATAATATTGGTGTATTATATTCTTCCAAATATTCATGAACCAAATAATTTTCATCCAACTTACTCACATGCTCAAGCTCCTTTCTAAGCGATAAACTATAAGAATCATATTTATGTTTATTAGCTTCCATAAAAAAACTGAGTAATTCTTTGGCTTGCTTAAGTTTTTCCTTCGGCTCGGATAAATGTCTAGTACGATATAACATCATCTTACGCAACATATGGTCGGTATGCCAACCCGGATAAGTATTGTAGCTAATATAGGCCACGCCATTAGGTTGTAAATGCTGTTGACAAATTTGCATAAGCCTAGTTTGCGAAGATGCCGCTACCCATGAATAAACCCCATGAGCCACAATATAATCAAATTTACCTAAGTTTATATCATTAAAGTCAATTGCTTGCAGAGTAATATTGGTTAATCCTAACCAATTAATATTGGCCTGACCTTCCGCAATCTGAGTAGTGGCATAATCGATCCCAATAAATTGCCCGTCTGGAATCGCCTGAGCCATTGCGATAGTATTAATTCCACTCGCACAACCTAATTCCAGCACTCTACAGGTTGCTACTGGAGGTGGTTCCATGCCAAATAAAGTGGCTGTAGTTGCTATATAATTAGGTTGGGTTTGTTGATAAATATGCTTAGTGTAGGGAATTTCATCATAGATGTTGGTTTTCATACTAGCTTAGGGTTAAATGGTTGGTAAAATATAGGAGAAATTCCATTAAGTGCAGGATTACCTCTACAAATTTTAATGTAGTGGCAATCCATTTACCTTTAATGGCGGTGAAAAAATGGGTTATTAAGATAGCTAAGAAAATACAATTGATTATGTAGCCAACTGTGCATTTACATATTTTACTAAAGCTGCACCATCACATATACAACTCATATTATCTTGATAAAACAGTAATTGTCTAATTGGTGAACCTTTTATTCGCATAACTGGAGGTAAATCTTGTGGGTGTAAATGTTCTTTGGTTATGTTGATATTTTCCACATCATCACAAACAATTCCCAATGGATTTTCTTTGGTTTTAAGCAATACAAAATATTCACGACTGCTAGGCATTTCTTTCATTATAGATAAATCATCCGTTAGACAATAGATTAATGCTTCTAATCCATGTCCGACAAATTTACCAATTTCAGCTTTACCAGTCTGATTAAGTTGAATATCAGCTACAATTTCCACTGATTGTACTTCATCTTGAGGAATAAATAAGTAGCAGTTATCAAATATTAATAGCACATAAAAGTCAGCGTTCATTTTGGCGATTTCTATTGTAATTATATAATCTTGGTTTAAAAGGATATACCTGGATATTTGTATCCGGCGGCTTGGTATATTCTCTAGCAATTCTAAAGCCAATTGTGAAATCACTATTTTTACTTTTAAAACGAGAAGCTACTCTTGTATAGTTAGGTAAGCTATACCAAGACCCGCTTCTAATTACCATTGATTTTTCAGTTGATTTTACACACTGCTGTTCTCTGCCGTTGTAGGTTGGTTCGTATGCTGAACAAGTCCATTCATATACATTGCCAACGGTATCATACAAACCAAAATAGTTAGCTTCAAAAGAACCGACTTTAGTAGTTTTTTTGTTGTCCCATTTGCTACCACAACCATCACAATTACCTTGGTTATTACCAATTTCATTTCCCCACCAATATAGAGTATTAGTCGTAGCACGAGCAGCATATTCCCATTCTGCTTCGGTCGGGAGTCGATATTTTTGGTCAGTTTGTTTACTAAGCCATTTGGTGTATTCAACTGCATTTTGCCAAGTAATATTAATAACTGGTCGTTTACCACGTCCCCAACCTTCATCTTCTGGTAATTCGTTCCCGGTTGCTAGTACGAATTGATCATATTCCGCAAAAGTTATTTCATAACGTCCAATTGCAAAACCAGCGACAGATACAGTATGTACTGGTTGTTCCCATTTAGTTCCAACATTTTGAATATCCCCCATTTGAAAATTACCAGTTGGAATAATTGCCATCTCTGGCCCATTTTTGCCATTTTTTAACGAATCATGAAAAAATTTGGTAGATTTAGGAGTATTATTTTTAATAGCTGATGATATTGCTGCTTGAGTCGTTAAAGTGTAAAGTGGAATGAAATAATTATATTCAAACCAAAGTAGAACACCACCTACGGTAATACTAGCAATAAAAGTAGCAATGAAGACTCTTGCCAAGTTAGCCTCTCTTTAAAATTTATTATATGCAATTGTTATTATTTTACCATATTAAAAACAATAGTTCGGACAGTTTTTAAACATAAATAGGTCGAGTAGCCCTTGGGAGCTTCCCCCAAAGGCTTTCACAGAACTGGACGTGAAACTCTCGCTTCATCCAGCTCTTATCATTCAATCTTAAAAAATTTACCAATGTGCTAATAATTTTGGGT
>DAOUSR010000036.1 GCA_030627125.1 Thioploca sp. | reverse complement strand
GTTTCTACTAAAAAAAATGACTTGAGTAATCAAGTTGAATTATTAAAAACTTATTGCTTTAGCAATGGTATTAAATTAAGTGTATCAAGATATTGCTTCTGGTATTTCTTTTGAGAAACGTCAAGATTTTTTTAATTTATTAGATGAAGTTATTAATCATAAGATAGATAAGGCGATTATAACTTACAAAGATAGGATGTCACGTGTTGGATTATTCAAACATTTATTTGAAAATTTTGGAACAGAAATAATTGTTATTTCAGAAATCGGTTTTAAAACCCTTGATTCAAAAGAGTTTTTTGATGAAATTGTTTCTTTATTACAATTCGATGAAACTTTATTCTTCAAGAAAACGAAATTTGATTAAGGAATTAATAGATGCAAGTGACTAGAGTTGAACGACATATTGTCGATATGAATCAACCATTAATTGATTTATCTTATGCCTCAAAAAATTTATATAACTGTGCCACATTTATTATGCGGCAAAATTTTATAAAAAATCATAAGATTATCAAATATGGAACCATGGATAAGATTATAAAACGTGATTATCCAGAGGTTTATAAAGGTCTGCCAGCCCAGTCCTCACAACAAGCATTAAGATTAATTGAGAAGAACTGGAAATCTTTTTTTAAATTAAACCAAGAATATAAGAAGAATCCAGATAAATTCAAGGGTAGACCTAAATTACCCAAGTATAAAGACAAAGAAAAGGGTTTGAACATTGTTATTTTTACTAACCAACAATGTAAATTAAGAGAGAATCAAATCCATTTTCCCAAAAAGGCTGGATTAAAAACACTAAATACCACCGTTGATAAACTTCAACAAGTGCGTATTATCCCAAAATATCAACATTTTGTGATTGAAGTTGTTTATAAAAAAGAGGTGTCAAATGATAAGTTAACTCATGATAATGTTTTAGGTATTGACCTTGGATTGAATAACTTAGCCACATTAGTCTCAAATCAACCAGATGTAAATCCTATGTTGATAAATGGCAAACCATTAAAATCCATAAATCAATATTTTAACAAGAAAAAAGCTAAACTGATGTCGTTTATTGGTGACAAAGGAACAAGTAATTCAATTGGCCTTTTATCAAAAAAACGCAATCAAAAAATAGATGATTACCTGCATAAAGCTAGTAGAAACATTATTGATTATGCAGTAGAAACTAGTAGTGGTTTAATTATTATAGGTGAAAACAAGCACTGGAAACAGGAAATCAATATTGGTAAAAAGAACAACCAAAATTTTGTTTCGATCCCTTATGATAAATTCAAAGCGATGATTTCATATAAAGCCGAAGAATTTGGTATTGATGTTGTTTTTACTGAAGAATCCTATACATCCAAATCAAGTCATTTAGACAATGACCCATTGCCAGTTTATACAGAAGGTGAATCGCATAAATTTACTGGTAAGCGTATCAGTAGAGGTTTGTATCAATGGTCAAAGGGTATTATCAATGCCGATTTAAATGGTGCAATAGGTATCATTAAAAAAGTAGTTCCAGAAGCTCTTGATTCACTGATAGAGCTACGGAATAGAGGTGCTGGGTTCGCACCATTTAAGGTTGTGAATATATCTTAATAAAGGTTAATATTAACCGAACCTAAACAGGTTTTAGCTGAAGATTAACTATGAAAAAAGCCCTAATCATTGGTATTTCTGGACAAGACGGTTCTTATCTTGCGAGTTTTTTATTAAAAAAAGATTATCAGGTAATTGGAACTTCTCGTGATGCTTCCGTATCGACATTTAGTAATTTAAATAAACTAGGAATCCGAGAGCAAGTACAAGTAGTCTCGGCTACCATGAATGATTTTCGCAGTGTGTTTCAGGTATTAAAGAAAACCCAGCCGGATGAAATCTATAATTTAGCCGGACAAAGCTCGGTTAGTTTATCATTTGAACAACCGGTGGAAACATTTACAAGTATTAGCATAGCTGTGCTTAATCTTTTGGAAACTATTAGGCTTTTGGAGTTGCCCGTGCGTTTGTTCAATGCCAGTTCCAGTGAATGTTTTGGTAATACGAATGGTCAAGCTGCTACGGAAACTACTCTATTTCAGCCACGTAGTCCATATGCAGTTGCTAAAGCTGCAGCGTTTTGGCAAGTTGCTAATTATCGAGAAGCTTATAATATATTTGCTGGTTCGGGATTGTTATTTAATCATGAATCACCGTTGCGGCCAGAACATTTTGTGACACAGAAAATTGTCAAATCTGCTTGTAAAATCCATGCTGGGAGCAAAGAGAAGCTAAAACTTGGGAATATTGCAGTACAACGTGATTGGGGTTGGGCTCCTGAATATATTGAAGCAATGTGGCTTATGTTGCAACAGGACGTGCCAGAGGATTATGTTATTGCTACTGGCAAAACCACTTCGCTCCAAGATTTTATCGCAGCAGTATTTTCATCTCTAAAGCTTAATTGGCAGGATCATGTAGAGCATAATCCGGCATTAATTCGGCCTACAGATATTGAGATTTTTTTAGCGAATCCAACTAAAGCTAAAGAAAAATTGGGTTGGCAAACTAAATATTTTATGGCTGATGTTGCCAGAATGATGGTTGAAGCAGAACAATTATGCAAATGTTAAAAGCTCTGTGGAGCTATAGAGAATTTATATTAGGTTCCGTAAAAAGAGAATTTCAAGGGCGATATAACCGTTCTCTACTAGGTATTTTCTGGACTGTTATAGAACCATTATCAATGATTTTGGTCTATACTATAGTTTTTTCGCAAATTATGCGGGCTAGGCTTCCGGGTATAGATGACGGTTGGTCTTATAGTATTTATTTATGTATTGGTATTGTAACTTGGGAATATTTTGTTACCGTCATTTTAAGAAGCCAGACCATGTTTATTGAACAGGCTAATTTGATTAAAAAAACTAATTTTCCCCGTTCGACTTTGCCCGTAATTGTGTTGTTAAATGCAACTATTAATTTTTTGATTATTTTTAGTTTAGTCATGGTATTTTTATTATTAATAGGCCGTTTTCCGGGTTGGGTTGCTTTGGCTATGATTCCTTTACTAATTATTCAGCAAGGATTTGCTATTGGTTTAGGATTGGTTTGTGGTACTCTGAATGTATTTTTTCGGGATATTGGTAAGTCGATAGGAGTTATTATTATCTTTTGGTTTTGGTTGACACCTATTGTCTATCCTCGTGATACTTTGCCAGAATTTATTCAGGACTTGTTGATTACTTGGAATCCTATGGCTGCTTTTATCGGAGCTTATCAAGATATATTTTTAACTGGTACTATGCCAAATTGGTCAGTGTTTATACCACATGTTATAGAGGCTATTTTATTGTTGTGGTTAGGTTTTTTTACTTTTATGAAATTGTCTGGTGAAATGGTGGATGAGCTTTAATGAGTGTACTTTCAGTAAATAATAATTGCCCACAAATCATTTAGACTATGAATAGGAAATTTTAAAAAAACGCTTGGAAAAATTAGCAAAACATTATATCGCTCTGAAAGAATATAAATTCTTAGATTAAGTGCGAATTGAAAAAAAGGTGATACGCTACCATTAAGTGCGAATTGAATAAAGAAGAGTGACTACGCAAAGTGGTCATTCTTTTTTTTTCTTAATATTTCTGTATAATAATATTGAATAAAAACAAGATGAAATTTTATATTGTAAGCGATTATTATATAGCTTTCTTAAAGAAGATAGATAAAAAAGTACCAGATAATTATGGAGGTGATTATGGAAGTAAAGAAAAACCTTTTATAGGTATTATTTTAAATACAAATAATCATGAATATTTCGCACCATTAACATGTTATAAATCTAAACAAGATAAAATTAGAGATGACTCACAGGCAGTAATGAAGCTTCATGAAAGAGGAAATCCATCTAATAAATTAGGAATGATTCAAATTAGTAATATGATTCCAATAATTAGGTAAGAAGTACAACTTTTAGATATGAAAAATCCAGATGAAAAATATAAGAGACTGCTTTATATGTTTCATTGGTTCATAATATGACAGAAGAAGAAAATTGGAATCTTATTGTTGAGCGATTTAAGGAATTCAGTGAAGATGATAAAATAAATTGTTTCAGTATACCTTTGCAGTCAGAAGATGAACTGTCTGACAAAGCTACAAACGTGAGTAATTGGTGGGAGTCAATAGAGCAGAAATCTATTGAGTATGCATTAGAATATGATTATGTCTTACACATTGACTTATCAGATTGTTATGGTTCAATTTATACACACTCAATTTCATGGGTGTTACATACTAAGGAAGTAGCAAAATAAGAAAGAAGAAAAAATAGGTTGATTGGTAATATAATAGACAGTCATCTTCAAGATATATCATACGGTCAAACTAATGCTATACCTCAAGGCAGCAGCTTGATGGACTTAATAGCTGAAATGATTTTAGGTTACGCTGATTTAGAATTATCTAAACAAATTAAAAGACTAACTAATTTTAAGATAATCAGATATCGTGATGACTACCGTATTTTTACAAATAATCCTCAGACTGCTGAACAGATAGTAAAACATATTACAGAAATTCTTGTTGACTTGGGCTTGTGTTTGAATGGACAAAAAACACTTTTTTCAAGTAATGTTATCGAAAGTTCAATAAAACCAGACAAACTATTCTGGTTGAAAAGCAAAAGAAGTAATAAAAGTTTTCAAGAACACCTTTTTCTAAGTCACTGTTTATCCAAATATTTTCCAAACTCAGGTACGCTTATAAAAGCTTTAAATTCATTTTTTGAAAGAATAAAAAACATTGATGATACATACTCGAATATCAGAGTTCTTGTGAGTATCCTCATAGATATAGCTTATAAAAATCCTAGAACTTATCCTATTGCATCCGCAATTCTTAGTAAATTTCTTGCACTGTGTAACACAGAAGAGATAGGATATCTAACTAATTTAACCATGAAAAAATTTGATAAAATACCAAATACTGGTCACTTGCAAATATGGTTGCAAAGAGCATTATTAAAGTCAGATACTACAATAAATTTTGAAGAAAAGTTATGCAAAAAAATTGATAATCCAAATTTAGAAGTATGGAATTGTGAATGGCTTAATCCTAACTTGCGAAACATTATAAATAATACATCATTTATAGATGCTGGTATAATTGAAGAAATGTCAGACACTATTGATTCTTCTGAAGTACAACTATTTGAAACAAGGAATAATTATACATATTAACGTTCTCAAAGGTGTAACCAAGATGCCAGAGTAGTTGATTTTTTTCTCGTTCCCAACGTCTTCGTTGTGAATCTTCCAACTTATAACCTGCAATGTAAGATGTGATGAGGAAACGAACCGTATCAACCATGGTACGACACACTTGATGCAATTCCCTTCGTTCATTGCATCCTACTTTATATTTACGAAACAATCTTGGTAAAATATGACCAACTACCGTCGTGTAACCATCAAAGATGGAACATATTTTTTTACTATAATTATGTAATCATTGTCACTTGCAATTATGGCTTTTACAGTTTGGCAAGAGCATCTAATGTAAATACTGACTGCTTTATATAAAATCATTAAATCATGTACTATTTATACTTTTTTCATCTATTGCATTCAATCCTGTATGACCACACATTATTAATGTTGCGGTCAGTATTCCTTTGGATTTACGTGGGTCTTTCGCTAAGTAACTTACTAAATTTCTCATGGATTCATTGAGTTATTCGCTTTATAATACCATGTTTTTTATTTCTTTTATATATTTTGATACAGCCCTTCCCACTCTGCTTATGTCTTGCCCTGTACAAAGGATAAATCTATTAATTTGTGGCGATATTATGTTATAATGTCAATTTACGCATGACAATTAGCTTTCAAAGAATTATAACATATCCCAATTGCATAGGATATATTTATACGAGTTAAATAACTGATATTTATATTGAAATTCATTAAGAATTAAGCATTCATAATTAAAAATTGCTATATATCAATTCTTCCATATCAACACATCATGACAAAACCTTTCCAACTCCAAGCCGAATTTGAACCCAGAGGTGACCAACCGCAAGCTATTAAGCAATTATTAGCTGGTTTGCAACGTAGTAATAAACATCAGATTTTATTGGGAGTAACTGGTTCTGGTAAAACTTTTACTATAGCTAACGTTATCCAAACAGTACAGGCTCCAACCTTAATCCTAGCACCTAATAAAACCCTTGCCGCCCAATTATATAGCGAGATGCGAGATTTTTTCCCTCACAATGCAGTGGAATATTTTGTATCTTATTATGATTATTATCAACCAGAAGCTTACATGCCAGCATCAGATACCTATATAGAAAAGGATGCTTCCATCAACGAGCATATTGACCAAATGCGGTTATCGGCGACTAAGGCTATGTTGGAACGTAAAGATGCAATTATCGTAGCTTCTGTGTCCGCTATCTATGGCTTGGGAGACCCAGATTGGTATCTGCAAATGGTGTTGCATTTAGTTCAAGGCGAAGATATTGGGCAACGATTCATTTTACGGCGTTTGACTGAATTGCAATATACTCGTAATGAAACCGTGTTAGAACGAGGTAATTATCGGGTGCGAGGCGAGGTGATTGACATCTATCCGGCTGACTCAGATCGAGATGCTATTCGAGTAGAATTGTTTGATGATGAAATTGAAAAATTAAGTTATTTTAATCCATTGACTGGCAAGGTTTTACGTCAGGTACCTCGATTAACTATCTATCCTAAAAGCCATTATGTTACGCCTCGTCATGTTTTACTGCAAGCTATTGATAATATCAAAATAGAATTGCAAATAAGATTAAAGGAACTGTATAACCAGCACAAATTGGTAGAAGCCCAACGCTTAGAACAACGAACCATGTTTGACTTGGAAATGATAGTTGAAATTGGCTACTGTTCTGGGATTGAAAACTATTCTCGCTATTTATCTCAACGCAAATCGGGTGAGCCACCGCCTACTCTGTTTGACTATTTGCCAGAAAACGCTCTGCTGATAATTGATGAAAGCCATGTCACCGTACCACAAATTGGTGCTATGTATAAAGGTGATCGTTCACGCAAGGAAACCTTGGTTGACTATGGTTTTCGCTTGCCTTCTGCATTGGATAATCGGCCTTTGACTTTTGCGGAATTTGAACGTTTAGTTCCCCAGACGATTTATACTTCTGCTACACCAGGGCCTTATGAGTTTAAAAATGCCAATCAGGTGGTTGAACAGGTAGCTCGTCCCACCGGTTTGCTTGATCCACCAATTGAAATTAGACCAGTTACAACTCAAGTTGATGATGCGCTGTCGGAAATTAATAAACGGATTCAACAAGATGAACGAGTTTTGATTACTACCTTGACTAAACGGATGGCAGAGGATTTGACGGAATATTTGATTGAGCATGGAGTAAAATCTAGGTATCTGCACTCTGATATTGCTACGGTGGAAAGAGTGGAAATTATCCATGATTTACGGATCGGAGTGTTTGATGTGTTGGTGGGAATTAATCTGTTGCGAGAAGGGTTAGATATGCCAGAAGTTTCTCTGGTGATGATTTTTGATGCGGATAAAGCTGGTTTTTTACGGTCAGAACGCTCTTTGATTCAGACTGTTGGACGAGCCGCTCGACATATTAATGGCCAAGCTATTTTTTATGCGAATGTGGTAACTGCCGCAATGCAGAAAGCTATTGATGAAACTGACCGCCGCCGCTCTAAACAGCAAGAACATAACAAGGAATTTAATATTATTCCACGTGGGATAACTAAAGCTATCACCAATATTTTAGATACAGAACAATCTGTTGAAGCAGATAACTACGCAATTGCGGAGGAAAAAGCTAGTTATGCCAATTTATCTCCAGAAAAACTTACTAAAAAAATCAAACAATTAGAAAAAGAAATGTATCAACATGCAGAAAATTTAGAATTTGAATCAGCAGCTAAATTACGAGATAGGATTCGGCGATTACAAAAGTGAGAAATTATCATGTCAAAAGATTATTATAAAATTTTAGCATTATCTCCAGATGCTAAACCAGCACAAGTTAAGCAGAATGCTCAAACTATTCTTAACAAAACTAAGAATGAGTATCTGACTAATTTGCAAGAAATCAAACAAGCTTACTCTGTAATTGCTAATCCAAAATATCGTAAAGATTATGATTCTAAATCAAATATAAGACATTATCAAGTATTGCGAATAGGAATTGATACTGAACCAAATTTACTGAAAAGTCTTGTGCAAAATACTGTTAATGTTCTTAAAAAAGAATATAAAAATAAAATTTCTGAGATTAAAGAAGCATATTCAGTTTTAGGGAATTTAGAACAAAAAGCTAGTTATGATGATGCTATATTTCAACGTGAATATAAAAAAAGTCAAGAAAAACTAAAACATTTACAAACAGCTCAAGCCCAAGAAAGAAAGCTTCTTTTAACAAAAATGTTTTTTTCATTATTTTTTATTGGTTTATTTTATTTTGGTTATAATAAATATCAAGATACTATTTTAGTTCAAGATACTGCTGTGAGCAAGATAATTACGTGGTTCAAAATGATATTATTATTTTAAAACCAGAAAATTATCAAATATCTATAAAAAATCGGTATCGCCACTCATCAACCACCAATGACCTTCTTCGGTTTCTGGTGGTAAAAATTTTGACCAAGTGTTGTGCGGAATATAAGCCATATCTTTAACTTCAATTTCCGATTTGGGAAAAACATGGGTAAAGTTGTCAGTAATCCAAACCTTAACTTGTTGCATCCCCCAATTGCCAGCCATTCTCCGCACTTGTCGCACAATTTCTGGCACATATTTGGGATTACCAATAAAATCTCGGATATGACAAATATCTGTTTGCCGACAAATAACCGCTACTCCTAAAACTTGGCCAGTAAAACGTCTGGTTATTAACAATAATTCATATTTATGATGCGGATGTAGTAGATAACGATATTGAATATATTCCCAACTACGGATGCCAACTATCCTATGTTGTAAACTAGTTTGCATCTGTTGCCATAATTTACTGATAATCAATTTATTTTCTTTCAATTTCGCAGGTTGTAAATGGCGAATTCGAGTCGACAAGCAAGGTTTGCCAGTAATAGTTGACCAACCTAATTCTACTATTTTTCTACCTATCGCATCATGTACTCCCAACAAACCTAATCTTTTAGCTAATTTTAAGTGAGCGTCGTTAGGGAAACCATAACCTATCCAAGTATTTGCTCCGTAACCAATATTATTTTCTAAAAAAGTCGTTTCAATTAGAAATAATGCACTGCGTTTAGTTAATATGGCTCTTTCTTGCGTTGATACCATTACGTCTGCAAGTTGTACGGTAAATTTAGGTTGACCAAAATAACGAATTTCTTTCTTTATTCCACCAAAATGACCGATCATTTTACCATCACGCCATGCCGCCGTAGATATTCCTCTACCATCGCCATATTTCCAAGTCCAAAATTCTGGAGTCATAGTTTCAGGATCGAAGACTTCATCAAACAAATTGCGAACTGCTACACTATCTTGCTCAGTTACTAAAGTTACTCGCCACCGAGGAGCCTTAATTTTAGTAAATTGTAAAAATATATAACCATAACGTCCATCACGATATTTTTGCTGATATTGCTGTAAAGAATTTTGCAATCCATCTAACATTTCAGGTGTTAAATTTAAATCGTTCAAAAGATTAGTCCGATATTTATCAATTACCCAGAGTAAATAATCCACGCTAGGAGCCGCTTGCTTGGATAAATCAATCTGTTCAGTCAAGTTAAATCCACATCGTTGAGCTTGAGCAATTGTGTAGTCCAGCAAAGGCAAACCACTCGGAATGTCAGTTGCATCTCGGCGAAGTGCAATTTCGTCTGTTATGAGTACTACACCGTTAGGAGTCAATAAATCATGGGCTTTGTTAAATAGCGATAAAACATTTAGATATTGGGCTGATTCTTGTAATAAAATTGCATCAAAACTATTAGTTGGGGCAGTAAATTCTTCTAAAGTAGTGCATTTCAATTTCACCGGTTCAGTAACATTATTTTTAGCAATCGCAATTTGTTTGGCATCGGGGCTAATACCAGTTATTTTGTAACCAAGTTTTGCAAGTTGTGAGGCAGTTGTACCTAAACCAACTCCGACTTCTAAGATGCGGCAAGGTTTGGGTAATTTGGCTAATAAAAAGTCAGTAGCCCGTTGTTGAGCAGATTTAGCATCATGAATAGATTCATTTTCTGCAAATAAACCATAATGTAAATAATCAACTTTATTCTCCTGCACACAAAGACAGTAGGCAAAAACATTTAATGGAAAATCTAAATTAGCGTAATTTTTTGCTGGATATGACACTACATTGCTCCAAAATCTATTAATTGACAATTGCCAAAAGAAATTTATTATGGCACAATTATATCATTAGAAAATTTTTATAACAAAGAGGGAATGAGAGTGGGTCAAACAATTAGTAAAAGTTCAATGCTGGGTATTATTTTTGGGCTTGGAATTGTAATAGTATTTATAATTGTAATGTTAATGTTAGGACAAAATAATGTAGCTGAATTATCAAAACCATCTGATATAGCTCAACAATCAGCTAAAGTAATTTATGATAAAGCTTGTGCAACCTGTCATACAACTGGAATGTTGAACGCTCCTAAATTAGGTGATAAAACTGATTGGGAACCACGAATTATTAAAGGAGAAGCGATTTTACTCCAAAATGCGATTAATGGTTTTAATATTATGCCGCCACGAGGTGGTGCATATTTAAGTGATGAAGATATGCAACTAGTTTTACAATATATGTTATCTAGTATTGAATTTAAAACTAGTCCAGAAGTACCTCTTAAAGATTTAAAACCAAAATTATCTGAAGCAGTTACTATTGAAATACCCAAAGTTATTACTCAAACCCCAGTTGCAGAAGCAAAATCTCAGCCGCTTAAAGTTACTTCTCCATCAGCATCAGGCAAATCTGTTTATGATAGAGTTTGTATGGCTTGTCATAACACTGGAATTTTAAACGCTCCAAAGTTGGGTGATAAAGCTGACTGGGCAGCAAGAATAGAGAAGGGTGAAGCTACTTTAATTAAAAATTCTATTAATGGTTTTAATACCATGCCGCCACGTGGTGGAAATTTTGTGAATGATGCAGACATGCAATTAGCTGTACAATATATGTTGGCTAGTGTAGGATTTGAAACTAGTCCTGAACCTGTTAAGGTAGTTGAAATAACTCCAAATCCAGTTAAACCTGTTGAACCTAAATCTGAACCAATAATTACTAAGCCCAAGGTATTAGAAACAACTAAGGAAATTCCTAAAGCTGTTACTATACCCAAGATGCCTGAAATTCCTAAAGAAGTTATTAAAACATCTAAATTGGTATCATCGACACCAATTGCAACTTCCCCTAAACAAGGTAAGGATATTTATGATGCTACATGTAAATCCTGTCATATAGTAGGAATTGCTGGAGCTCCTAAAGTTACCGAGAAAAAGGATTGGGAACAACGTCTTGCTAAAGGTGAAGAGATATTGGTACAGAGTGCTATAAATGGTCTTAATATCATGCCTCCCAAAGGTGGAAATGCCAATCTAACCGATGAAGAAGTGAAGTTGGCTGTGCAGTATATGTTAAAAATTATTAAAGTTAGATAATTGATGTTTTGTAGGGGCAATCCCTGCCCTGTTCGCAAAATTATTGTAGGTGGGTTATATTGTCACTAATTAGTTAATACTGGTTCTATTAGAGCCATTTTTTTAATTTTATGAAGGAGATTTAAATGCGTTTAATTTTATTAGGTGGGCCTGGAGCTGGTAAAGGTACTCAAGCCAGTTTTATTAAAGATAAATACAATATTCCGCAAATTTCTACAGGAGATATGTTACGTGCTGCGGTAAAAGCTGGTACTCCATTAGGTTTAGCTGCTAAAAAAATTATGGATGAAGGTGGTTTAGTTTCGGATGAGATTATTATCGGTTTGGTAAAAGACCGAATTAAAGAATCTGACTGTGCTAACGGATTTTTATTCGATGGTTTTCCACGCACTATTCCCCAAGCTGATGCTATGAAAGAAGCTGGAGTAAATGTTGATTTTGTAGTAGAAATTGCGGTTGAAGATGAAGAAATTGTTAAACGCATGAGTGGACGACGGGCCCATTTAAGCTCTGGACGTACCTATCATGTTATTTACAATCCACCGAAAGAAGAAGGCAAAGATGATGTAACTGGCGAACCTTTGGTGCAACGTGATGATGATAAAGAAGGCACAGTTAGAACTCGTCTCACAGTATATCATGATCAAACTGAGCCATTAATTGCATATTATTCTAAATGGGCTGATAGCGGTGAAGCTAATTCTCCTAAATATGTATGTATTAAAGGCATTGGTAAAGTAGAAGAAATTCGAGATGCTATTTTTAGTGCTATGAGTTAGGTTGTATCGTTCCTAAACTTTTGCTTCACTGTCATATTGGAGTCCAAAGCGAAGCTGTGTATTATTTAGTTTAAAATTAGAATCTTACAAAGCTATGTTTTAAACTCCAATTGCTTAACTTAATGACATTGAAATATTTGCTTAGGAACGAAAAAAGATATATAGCAATTCTTAATGAATTTCAATATCAAGCTCTTAGGTAGCTCCAAAAGTTATTTATTTTCTTATATAAATATGGAATATAGGTGCTGATTTCGCACCATTTAAGATTATGAATACATTTTAATGAAGGGTAATCGAAAATCGAACTTACCTGCACAATGTAAAAAATATTATCAAACCACTATGCAGGACTATTCAGTAATTTACCTAAAATTATCTGAACTAAATTAATCAAGAGTTATGATTTTTGAAGATGATAAATTACCCATTGATACAAACATATCGTTTATCCGTTTAACAAACATTGCTGGGTCATCTAATTTTCCACCTTCACTCAATAAGGCTTGGTCAAATAAGGTCAATACCCAATCTTTAAAACGGTTTTCATCTTCCTCTTCACTAATGGCGACCAAAATTGGATGTTGAGAATTAATTTCCAAAATTGGTTTACTACCACCAAAACTCTGTCCAGATGATTTTAGTAAACGTTCTAAACTAGCATCCATAGCATTAGCATCTGCTACCAAACATGCTGGGGAGGAAGTCAAGCGGTAAGTAACCCGAACTTCGCTAACTTTTTCTTCTAACACTGTCTTAATTTTTTCCAACAGTGGTTTTAAAGCATCAGAAGCTTTTTCGGCCTCTTGTTTTTCTTCTGCATTTTCCAAACTACCTAAATCCAACTCACCTTTAGTAACAGATTGTAAATTTTTACCATCAAATTCCGTGAGATGAGAGCCTAACCATTCATCTATTTGCTCGGATAACAGTAAAACTTCAATATTTTTCTTCCGGAAAATTTCTAAATGAGGACTATTTTTAGCTGCGGCAAAGTTTTCGGCAGTGATGTAATAGATTTTTTCCTGCCCTTCTTGCATCCGTCCTACATAATCTTCTAAGGCAATAACTTGACTGGAGTTGTCATCATAAGTACTAGAAAAACGTAGTAATTTAGCAATTTTTTCTCTATTACTAGAGTCATCAATTACCCCTTCTTTTAAGACTTTACCAAATTGAGTCCAAAAAGTTACATATTTATCTGGTTCATTTTTTGCCAAGATTTCTAATGCACTAAGGACTTTTTTCACCGTTCCAGAACGAATGGCATCAATCTGCTTATTGTGCTGCAATATTTCTCGGGAAATGTTAAGCGGCAAATCGTTGCTATCAATTACACCACGCATGAAACGTAAATAAGGTGGTAATAATTTTTCATCGTCATCCATGATGAATATGCGTCGTACATATAATTTTACCCCATGCCGATTATTGCGATCCCATAAATCAAACGGGGCTCGACCTGGAATAAATAATAAAGTAGTATATTCATGTTTTCCTTCAACTTTATTGTGAATACGAGTTAAAGGAGCTTCAAAATCATGAGCTACGTGTTTATAAAATTCAGTATATTCTTCTTCTGTAATTTCTGATTTAGATCTGGCCCACAATGCTGTTGCAGTATTTACTACTACTTCTTCAATAATAGTCTCATCTTCATCAGTAGTAACTTTTGGCATCACGATAGGCAGTGTGATATGATCCGAGTATTTCTTGATAATATTTTGTAAACTATATTCGGATAAAAATTCATCTTCGCCAGAACGCAAATGCAAGGTAACTTCTGTTCCGTGTTGAGGAAGTTCTATGGTTTCGATATCATATTTTCCATCACCAGCAGATTCCCATTTGACTCCATGTGAATGTTCCAAACCAGCTCTACGAGTGGTTAAGGTAACTTTATCCGCAATAATAAATGATGAATAAAAACCAACACCAAATTGGCCAATTAACTGAGTATCTTTGGCCTTGTCACCAGTGAGAGAGTTAAAGAATTCTTTAGTACCAGATTTAGCAATAGTACCAATATTGTCTATTACTTCCTCACGTGACATACCAATACCATTATCACGCACTGTGATAGTATTAGCATCTTTATCAAAATTAATCCAAATTTTTAGTTCAGCATCATTTTCATATAAGGCTTCATCTGATAAGGCTTCAAAACGTAATTTGTCAGCAGCATCAGAGCTATTGGAAATTAATTCACGTAAAAAAATTTCCTTATTACTGTACAAAGAGTGTATCATTAAATCTAGAAGTTGTTTTACTTCTGTTTGGAAACCTAGAGTTTCTTTATGTGTTTCGATAGTCATTTTTCCGTTAGCTGTAAGAATTAATAGCTAGGAATATAAGGGTGGCGTGGTATTGTTTCAATACTTGGTTAAGATATAAGATATTTCATTAGACGAGTTGAGTTTGTATTCTAAAAAAAATATCTGAACCATTAATATTTTTGGTATTTAGCATATTGCAAACTATAAAATAGTGGCAACCATATTGTCTCTATATGATATATTATAGGAATAATTCTTTGTAATAGCTCTATTCACAATGTTTTAGAATCATTTCGTCTAATAGCAATTGCTAATATAAATTATTGATTTAATTTGTATCTTTGATAGTTTTATTATATAATTAAGAACAATAAATAATGTTAATTTTGCATAGTACTTAATAGTAGATTTATAGTTATACTTGATTATAATAACTAATTATATTAAATTGGAATATTATTTTTAATAGTTGGACATTATTTTGCTTTAAATTATAAGATATAATTACATGGCTAAGATTGCCTATTCTGCGATGTCAATTAATCTAAATTTTGACTTCTGTCAATTACCTTAAAACTATTAATAGTATTTGTACAGTTTGGTAAATTTGCATACACCCAGCACTTGTAGATGGACTAAAAAATATGTTGCCACTATCTATTGAGAATTACTTTGCAACACATCAGGATTTATTGTGGATACTAATTGTCTCTGTTGATTTATCTGTCACATTGTTATTATATCGACTATTTGGCAAAATGGGACTGTATGCTGTGGTAATACTTAATATTATGTTAAGTAACTTTCAAGGCCCTAAACTTACCGTAATATTTGGAATGGAAACCAGTTTGGGTGTTATTCTATATTCAGGTATTTATTTTGCTACCGATTTATTAAGCGAAAAATATGGTAAAAAAGAAGGTCAACGTGCGGTATTATTAGGATTTGCTGCTAGTATAATTATGGTGGTAATGATTTATGCCAGCTTAATGTTTTTACCTTCAGAAACTAAAAATGCTAAAATAGTCCATGACGCAATTGCCACCATATTTGATTTCACTCCCCTCTTTGTTTTTGGTTCTCTATTAGCCTATTTAATTACCCAAAGTTTTGATGTTTGGATATTTCACTACATTAAAGAAAAAACTCAAGGCCGTCATCTTTGGTTAAGAAACAATGTTTCAACCATAAGTTCTCAAGCTCTTGATACTTTGTTATATACTACAATTGTATGGGGACCAATCGTTGGTATTGGACATGCAATTTATTTAGGTTTCACAAAATATGTATTTAAGGTTGTAATTGCTCTGCTTGATACTATTTTTATTTATTGGGCTAGGGATTGGGATGTTACTGATAAAGACTGGAATGAATCGTTGCATGAAGAATATTTGCAGTATAAGAAAGAAAATGTTTTGAAAACATAAAACCAATTTGGTTCCACAATTCCGCTAATTCAAAATCTTAATTTGGATTTCAATCTTTAGAATTTAATACTTCTATTAAGATAATTTCCTTTAAAATTAAAGTATTCTATTAGGAATCCAAGTCTATTCCCAAATAAATCTTGGACTCCTATTTCAATTTAAAATATTACATTATATAAAAAAACTTAATTTAATCTATAAACAAAGGTATTTTATGTCACGAGTTTTTAATTTTAGTGCTGGCCCTGCAATGTTACCAACAGCTGTGTTGGAGCAAGCTCAAGCGGAAATGCTAGATTGGCATGGTACTGGTGTGTCGGTGATGGAAATGAGTCATCGTGGTAAGGAATTTATGTCAATCGCAGAACAGACTGAAACTGATTTGCGAGAATTATTAAATATTCCAAATAATTATAAAGTTTTATTTTTACAAGGCGGTGCCAGCACTCAATTTGGCATGGTACCAATGAATTTGCTGAGAGATAAACACCAAGCTGATTATTTCAATACCGGCATCTGGTCTAAAAAAGCAATTGCTGAAGCTAGTAAATTTTGTCAAGTCAATATAGTTTCTAGTTCTGAAGCTAATAATTTCACTACAATTGCTAAAGCTGATGAATGGCAATTTGATCCAAATGCTGCTTATGTTCACTACACCCCAAATGAAACTATTAATGGCTTAAAATTTCATGGTATTCCTAAGGTTGGTGATAAAACTTTAGTTGCTGACATGTCTTCTATAATTCTGTCAAAAACGTTTGATATATCTAAATTCGGTTTAATTTATGCCGGAGCTCAAAAAAATATTGGGCCGGCTGGGTTGACAATAGTAATTATACGAGAAGATTTGATTGGTGAAGCCATACCAAACATCCCTACAATGTCAACTTATCAAGCCCATGCAAAAGCTGATTCTATGTACAATACTCCGCCAACTTATGCTTGGTATTTAGCTGGATTAGTATTTAACCGGCTTAAAGAATTTGGCGGAATAGAAGCAATGAGTGAACGTAATAAACGTAAAGCTAAACTATTATATTCTGCTATTGATGATAATGATTTTTATAACAATCCAGTGGTACGTAAATATCGTTCTAAAATGAATGTGCCATTTACTTTGGCTAATTCTGATTTAAATAAAACTTTTCTGGAAGAGGCTAAAAAAGCTGGTTTAATTAATTTAGCTGGACATCGTTCTGTAGGTGGAATGCGAGCCAGTATTTATAATGCTATGCCAGAAGAAGGATTACAAGCATTGGTTGATTTTATGGGTGATTTTGCAACACGGAAAGCTTAAATGTATAAAATACTAACATTAAATAATATTTCAGTAAAAGGTTTGGAACGTTTGCCACGTGACCGTTATGAAGTGGCTTCGGAAATTGTCCATCCAGATGCAGTGTTATTACGTTCTTTTAAAATGCACGATTGGGAAATCCCAACAACTTTAAAAGCGATTGGGCGAGCTGGTGCTGGAGTAAATAATATTCCAGTCGATAAAATGAGTAAGATTGGCATTCCAGTGTTTAATGCTCCTGGAGCTAACGCTAATGCAGTGAAAGAATTGGTATTAGCTGGTATGTTATTGTCCGCCAGAAATTTGTTACCAGCTTGGCAATATGTGCAGGGTCTACAAGGTGATGACGGTGAAATTTCTAAGCAAGTTGAGGCTGGTAAGAAACAGTTTGTTGGTTATGAATTGACCGGACGCACTTTGGGAGTAATTGGTTTGGGAGCCATTGGAGTGAAAGTTGCTAATGCTGCCAATGCTCTTGGCATGAAAGTGATTGGTTATGATCCAAGCATGACAGTCAAAAATGCGTGGCAATTATCGGCTCATGTGAAGCAGGCTAGTAGTGTTGAGGATATGTTATCGCAGGTTGATTTTGTGACTTTACATGTACCTTTTATCGATGCAACTTGTGATTTAATTAATAAAGAACGATTACAAAATGCTAAGCAAGGTTTGACAATTCTTAATTTTTCTCGTAATGGTATTGTGGATGATTTTGCTGTCAGTGATGCGATTAAATCTAAGCATATCAATGGTTATATCTGTGATTTCCCTAGTAATTTATTGATAGGCCATGAACGGGTTGTGGCTTTGCCTCATCTTGGTGCTTCGACTGCTGAAGCTGAGGAGAACTGTGCCATCATGGTTGCTGATCAAGTACGGGATTATTTGGAAAATGGTACAATCCATAACTCGGTAAATTTTCCAGAAATGGAGATGCCACGTACTGATGCGGGTAATAGATTATTAGTGGTGAATGCTAATGTCCCTCATATGATTGAGCGTATTTCTGCGGCGATTGCTAAACATAATTTGAATATTGTCGATATGTTGAATCGTTCTCGAGGTGATATTGCTTGCACTTTGGTGGATGTTGATAATGAGATACCACAGGAAGTGGTGGATATGCTTGTTGCTACCGACGGTGTGTTGACAGTTAGAACTAAGTTGAGTGTTTGATTTATAATTTAGTAGGGGTAATCCCTTGTGGTTACCCTGAAGTTGACTCATTCAATCTATATTATCATCAGGTAAAAGGTCTTTTTGCATTTTTATTTTCAATAATTGTGTTGTTATTAGTTCAATAATATCGATAAAAATTGTTGATAGTTTTAAAAAAGTAGTGTTAAACTTGCTAGATTTTTAAACCTAGGAATGGTCACGAAATAAAATACCAGTATTTGAAATAAATAATTTAGTAATAATTGGGGTCAAATAATTGGGGTCAGAGTAAAATTAATCATACTGATCTAAACAGGAATATTTTATGTATGCACATCGTATAGAAACCACAATTAATGAAGTCGGTACAATTAACGTGGATACCTTACCTTTTGCTCCCGGCGATAAGGTAGAAATTATTTTTCTTAAACGAGAAACTGCTGATAACGTGCAACAACCACCGATTTCCTTTGCAAAAGCCGCTCAAGCATTTTGTGGAAAAATCAAGCAAGCACCTACTGACCTTTCTACTAATCCAGCTAATTTCCAAGGTTTTGGTGAATGAAAAGTGGAGTAATTACAGATACTGGACCATTAGTAGCTTATCTGAGTGAGCGTGATACGTATCATGTTTGGTCTAGCAATCAACTGGAACAAATAGGTTTGCCATTATTGACTTGTGAAGCTGTATTGACAGAAGCGTGTTTTTTGGTCAATCGTAATGGTGGTGACGCAGAAGACCTGATCAATATGCTAAACCAAGGTTGGTTATCTATTCCATTTAGTTTATTGCACGAATCCAAAGTTGTGGGTGAGTTGATGCGAAAGTATGCAAATGTTCCTATGTCTCTTGCAGATGCTTGCCTATTGAGAATGACAGAATTGCTACCAGACAGCCAATTATTGACATTGGATAGGGATTTTTATATTTATCGCAAATATGGAAAAGAAGCTGTACCAGTAATTATGCCTGATAAAATTAAGAGATTATAAATAGTCATAATTTAAAATAATGTTGATAGAATGTAATTTAGGATTATTTGATAAGTTCTAACTTAATCTTGGAGCGGACTTTCAGCCGCTTAACATAGGTGTTAGTAAAAAACTCATAGTTTATGAATAAGTTAATATGGAATGAAGAAAAATTAATTCAGCTTGATAGTGAATTCTTAAAGCAAGTTCTTAAAAACATGGAAGATGATAACGTATCAATTGTTTATTTTGGGATAACGGGAAAAGGTATAAGACCAAATTATCAAATAACATATGGTAATGGAAACTCAATAGCTTTTGCTGGTATTGACCACAAACGTTTTAGTCGAGCAAATACCTTTGATAAAACGAAAATTTCTAGGCCGTTTACATATAAATCTATTCATACTTTATCTGTTTATAAACAAAATGATAATAGTTCTTTTTTTCCAGAAGAAGTGCAGGATAATAAAAAGTACTATGAAGGTTCTACAAAGAAAATTAAAGTAAATATTTATGAGCGAAATCATGAAGCAAGACGAAAATGTATAAAACATTATGGAATAAATTGTTGTATTTGTGGTTTTAATTTTGAAAAAAAATATGGTGAAATAGGAAATAGTTTTATTCATGTTCATCACCTAAAACTTTTATCAAAAATAGGCGAAGAATATGAATTGGATCCAATTCAAGATTTACGCCCTGTTTGTCCTAATTGTCATGCCATGCTTCATAAAAGAAAATCACCATATTCGATAGAAGAGTTAAAGCAGATAATAAGTACCAACTCAAAGAGAGCAAAGTAAAATCAATTCTAACTTACCCTTGCTCCCGACGCAAAAAGCCACGCGGGAGAAGAGGAGTGTTATCCTGATGAACCGTTCCACCCTTGCTACGCTTCTCCAAGCTCGTAGGCTGGGTTGACGGAAGGATGCCCAGCAAATAATCACAAATTAATTTGTCCTGCGATGTTAGATGTCGTTAGGAAACAAACCGCATCAATCAAATATTATTCATAACTTTATACCAAGATAGATATGAAAACAAATCAGATGATGGAGGTCAATATCGGTGGTTTTACACTACCAATTGGCCATAAAACCCAGATGGGTTCACTGAATGCTTTG
>DAOUSR010000022.1 GCA_030627125.1 Thioploca sp. | reverse complement strand
TTAACATATTTGGTTAAAGTTTGTCTGGTTATTTGTAATAGCTTTAATACTTTCTGGGCTTTCATAGATGTAATATAACATATTTTATAATTATTGCAATCTATTTTTTAATAATTTTTAATATTTTTAGTTACTATATACTGATATAGTTTTTTCTACACATTTATTCCAAGAAAAATTCGAGCTTCTTTCTACACCCTGCATAACCAATTCCTCAACATAAGCCGCATCATTGTGCAATCTTGTTATTGACTCAAACATATCATCAATGTCTAAAGGATTAACCAGAAGTGCGGCTCCCCCAGCAACCTCACTCATCGCAGAATTTTCCGATGTCAGCACCGCAGTACCTGACTGCATTGCCTCCAACACTGGTAGTCCAAATCCCTCATATATGGAAGGATAAAGCAACGCTTGAGCTGCCGAATAAAACAAAGGCAGATATTTCTGCTCCATATAACCAAAATATTTAACGATTCCATCACATTCCAACTGACTAATACGCTTATGAGTATGCTTACTTTTCCAACCTTTACTACCAATTAATACTAATGGCATGGGTGAATTACAAGTTTGCCAATATTTTTCATGAGCTGATAATAGTCTATCAATATTTTTTCTTGGCTCAATTGTGGAAACAAAAATAAAATAGCGTTTATATTCAAATCCATACTTATCGAGTATTTTGGAACATTGAGTTCTAGTTCTAGGTTGAAAGCTACTGTCAGCTCCCAAATGAATTGCTGATACCTTAGTTGCAGGTAAGCCAAAATATTCAATAACTTCTCGCCTTACAAACTCAGTATCAGTAATTATATGATCAGCATTTGCAGAAGATCTAATTATATCACTATTTAAAGTTTTAAGCGTAATATCAAGGTGAAATTTTGGCAATAGTAACGTTGTCAAATCATGTAAAGTAATAATTTTCTTGCCAGCAAAGGGCGGAAGAATAAAACAAGGAGAATGATATATATAATTATCCTTATATTCACGCAGCCGATAGTTGGCACTAGTTGCTTTAAAAGTTTTATATGCAGCTACAATGAGAGATGACTTTGCGGCTATTTTTTTAAATTTGTAGGATAAGGTATCTAAATCATTTTTTATAGAATTGTCAAGTCGGTAGTTTAACCATTTTTGCTCAATAAATTTACTATTAGCAAATAATTTCAAATCAGCAATATCATCACTCGCAAGCATTCCATTTCCCAATTGAACGATATATTGCCCTATCCCAGTTAAAGGGTGTACTAAAGGTTCAGCACCAAGTATAATGTTAATTTTTTTAGACATTTTGGATAATTTTCAAGTTATTAAATTAATATTACGCACTACAAATTTTTTCGTTAATGCCAGAATTTTTGGGAATGAAGAGGGTAATCAGATTAAAATTCTATAATTGTTTTAAAACCAAAAAAGTAATATCATCAAAA
Source organism: Thioploca sp. (assembly GCA_030627125.1). Lineage (GTDB taxonomy): Bacteria > Pseudomonadota > Gammaproteobacteria > Beggiatoales > Beggiatoaceae > DRQV01. Next base: position 28,060 of record DAOUSR010000022.1, on the reverse strand, counting down.
ACTTCTTGTGTATCAATATGTTTACGAACATCAGCAATAATCGCTGTTTTAATATCTATAGCCTGAGCTTGCCAATTAAGACTTATTACTTCACAAAGTCGTTCGACTCCATACAATTCACGCTCTAAATTCATTGCTTCTGTGACTCCATCAGTGTATAGAACTACTCCATCACCAGTAGCTAACATTACAGATTTTTTACCCAAAAATTGACCAATATCAGCTTCTAAACCAACCGTAAAACCTAAATCAAAAGTATCAATTCTCTCAATATTACCATCTTTACGCACAATTAACACTTCTTCGTGTTGACCGCTTATATTCAATTTTCCTTGCTTGTAATCCAATAAAGACAAAGTTAAATTCTTATCAGAATCCATCCGTTGAACGTTATCATAAATAGCTCGATTAATGACATTCAAAAAAATTTCGGGATTAGTTACATTATTGACTAATAAAGTACGCACCGCCATCTGCACCATCAACATCAACACACCACTCTCTAAACCATGTCCAGTAACATCACCAATTCCAATTTTAACCTTGCCATCATGTTGTAATACATCATAATAATCGCCACCAACTTCTGTGGCTGGTTCCATAAAACTCGCAATATCTAAACCTTCAATATTTGCTAATTCAGCTTCGGTAGGAAGCACCATTGTTTGCAGTTGACGGGCAACATCCAATTCCGCACCTAAACGTAGATTTTCACCTTTTAACCGTTTATTTAACTTATTAATTTCTTGATTGGCTTTAGAAAGCTGTCCGGTTCGTTCAGCAACCCTATGTTCTAGCTCAGTATTAAAATTATGTAGAGCTTCATTAGTTTGACGTAATTCTTCTTTTTGTTGATGCAATTCCTCGGTTTGAATTTGCAAAGTTTCATTCATATAGGTAAGTGCTGTTCCTAATTTATCACGCTCGGAATGATATTTTACTTCAAGCGAATAATTGCCAGCAGCAATAGCAGTTGCCCTTTCGATAGTTTTTTGAATACTAACTTGTAACTGTTGAAATGAGGTTACAATTCTGGCAATTTCATCGCCACTATATTGGATATTAAGGCCTAAACTATCTCTTGAAAATAACACTACTTTTTTAGTTACTTGTCTTATTTTTTGAGTAATCCAAATAGTAAGTATAATAAAAACCAGGATTAGAGCAATTGCAAATACTATTCGTTGTTTATAAGTTTCAGATAAAATATGTTGAGCAAGGTGATAAGCTCGGTCTTTTTTCATAAACGACGCAAAATGAGCACTGGTATCTGAAGCACCGTAATCAAAAAATGAAGCTCCGGTTTTAAGGTATTCGTCAGTTAAATCTGCAACTACACTACCAGTGGGTAATAAATCTGAATTACTAGTAGCTATCACTTTAATTGGATCGCCATCTAGTAAGGTAACAATTGCCCCTTCTAGCATATAATCACCAATTGCATTCATTAAAAAATCATCATCAATAGGAGAAGCTAACATTAGAGTAGCTATTACTTGTTCATCTGCACCTTTAAAATTTCGAGAAGAAATAACATAAGGAATACCATCAAGATTAGTCATATAAGATTGATTATGGCTAAGCTTTTGTAATAATGCGGTTGGTTGTGCTAACTTAGGTGGTAAGTCTTCTGGATAGTAATGATATACTTCTATTACTTGTTTATCTTGGTCTAATAAAATAGCGAACTTGGCATGAAAAAAGACTCGCATTACCGATGAGGTTGGTAGCCAAGCAGGTAAACGGTAATGGTGTTTTATATCTTTATTTTGTAACCATTTATTATTTTGAAAATAGGTTTGAAAACGTTGTTGGGAAACTATTAAGTTAGCTGCTTGATTGTGAGAACGTATATAATGATCAAAAATTGCTCGGTCTTCTTTCGCTCGCATTTCTAATTCAGAAGCAAGTTCGGTGAAAAGCAGTTGTTGAATAGCTTTACTTTGTATTTGATCAAGAACTATCCATACCAATGTACTAATAAGTAACGTAAAAATAAGTACTTTAATTGTGATCGATAAATTTTTTAACATTTAGTTTACCATTGTTATATAATATTTACCTAATGAATAAGACCCCAAAATATTATTTTTCCACTGGAGTAACATTGGCTGGAAGTCGCATAATGAAAGTGCTACCTTGGCCAAATTGACTTTCAACAAAAATATCACCTCCCATAATTTGACAAAACTGTTTAGTAATTGCCAAACTTAAATTAGCATTACCTGTAGAACTCAATTCCATATCAAATTGTGCAAATGCTTGAAATAACTTATCAATTTGTTCTTCTGTCATCCCAATACCTTGGTCAAGAACATGAAATATAATCCAATCAACTCGATCTATAGATTCTCTACTAATATCCAGTGAAATTGTACTTTGTTTAGAAAATTTATTGGCATTACTGAGTAAATTGATCAAATTTTGCCGTACTTTAGTTAAATCAGCTGACATAGTTCCTAAAGCCGAATCACAACTTACTTTTAAAATATTAGAACGTTTTTCTAACAAAGGTGAAACAGTTGCTACTACATCCTGAATTATTGGAGCTATATCAAAAGTTTCCAAATACAAGCCTAACTGACTAGACTCAATTTGTGACATATCAAATAAATTATTAATTAAATCTAATAAATGGAAGCTTGCACCATGAACTTTTTGTAAATCTAATAAAAAATCATTTTGGTCCAGCTCTTTTGCATCCTCTTGTAACATTTCGGTATAACCAATAATTGCATTCATTGGAGTGCGAAGTTCAAGTCCCATATTAGCTAAGAATTGAGTTTTAGTCTGGTCTGCAGTACGAGTTTGTACTTTAGCCCGTTTAGAATCCAACTTGTATTTTTGAATTTTTACTCGAGCTTTTTGAATTTCTAAATTAGATTTTTCCAAATCAGTTTGAAAAACTTTAGTTTTATTTTGTAGCTTTACTAGCTTAGATTGGCATTGTGCTAATTGTTTTTCCTGTTCGGAATTAGTTGCAAGCGTATTTTGTAAACGTTTTATACATTCATTTTTTTCTTGGTTAACTTTAATTACTTTGATTGCTATTGTCTTAATATTTATAGCTAAAATTTGTAATTCAACAACAGCCCGAGGTGAAATATTTGGATTATATTTAGGAAAGTTTTTTACTGATTGTTGCAAGATTTTTAGTGGTGAAACTAATAATTTAAAAAGTATTAACATTAAAATAAGTAATAGCAAAAATATAAATCCAACTAATATAATTAAATACACAAAATTGAATTTAGAGCTATTTTTTAGTTCAGATGTTTTTTGATAACTAATTAAAGTCCAAGGCAATATTCGTAATTTTTTGGAAGATAAAGTATAAAATTCACCATCGGTGTTTTTCACTTCCAGGTAAGGAGTATCTTCATTAATAACGTTTTTCCAAAAGGATTTACCAGTATCTTTAGTATATAAATTAGTAATTTGACGCTCTGGAGCATTTACCAATCTAGTATCATTAGTAGTACTCAAGACTATACCTTCATTGTAATCAACTAATAACATGTAGCCAGTATCACCAAAGCGTTTATTTTCTACATCTTCAAAAAATGTATCTATTAGTATACTTACACCAACAACTCCTTCAAAAGTTTGATACTCATATAAGCCTTGACTAATACTGATTAAAGTTGTTTTAGTATAATCTTTATCAAAATAAATAGGAGTAATTTGCATATCTGGAGTATGCTTGCTTAAATAATACCAAGATTGTCTTGGATCATTGGCATAATTTATAGTATTTATGGATTTATGGATTACATGTTGTGGTTTATTATATCTCACGGTATCAAGCAAGGAAATATTTTTATGAGCAAGTAATAATTTACCACGTTGCTTAAAATATTTATTAGATTTATTAGCTTCAAAAGCAATATAATTACTATAATGGTTATTGTTAAATTGTAAGTTATTAGCCATCATATTTTGCAAAAATGTTACTTTTTCTTCAACATTTAATTCTAAAATTGATATATATTCCTTCAATCTGCGTACACTATCTTGAGCTAGTTCAATTTCTTTATCTAAACGTTGTGCAAAACTAGTTGTAATATGTTGTAATTGCGAATAAACTAATTCATTTTGCAATTTAGTTTGTTGTTTCATAGATATGATAGTAATCGATAACAAAGCTATTGTTATAACTATCAGAAAAAACCATAAAATAAATTTTATGTTCAATGCTTTATTATTTATATTAGTCATATATTAATTTACAAAACTTGTCATGTATATTTATCTAGGATAGAAGCATATGGGTTAAATAGTAATTATCAGTTATTTAGTAACTAAAGTCTATAATTAATATGTACTATACAGGATATTTAGTATTTGACTCAATAATTACATTTCTGGTATACATAGCGATTCTTAGTTATGAATGCTTAATTCTTAAAAAAATTAAATTGGCAAATGCCATAAATTATATATTGGCGACATTTTTTTGCACAGTACACACACAAGAACGGTTATATCCCTGCTGTTGGGCGGAATGTAAAGCACTATCAGCATTAGACAGAAGATTAGCTAAAGTTGTCTCAGCTTGACCTTCAGAAGAGGTAATCCCTATACTAACAGTAATATTAAATTCTTCTGGTTTAAGCTGTATAACTTTCTGCCGAAATTTTTCAGCAATTTCTTTACCTTTTTCTAAAATGCAAGGTATCAAAATAGTAAATTTTTTCCCAGCAAAACGAGCTATCAAGGTTTTCTCAGTAAAGAAATTAATCAAAAACTGCCCAAATAGATGTAAAATATGATCACCTATTAAATGTCCCTGAGTTTCATCAATTTTTTCAAAATGATCAATATCTATCATCATTAAGCAAATATTTTTCTGTTGGTTAATAAAATTTTTACCTTGTTTAAGCAAGAATTTTTTATTATGTACTCTAGTCAAATCGTCAAGAGTTTCTAAATTATAAATATCTTTAGAATAGCGTTTAATTACTTTATGTTGATGTTTAATTAATAATAGCGATTTTACTCTAGCAATTAATATTTCTTCTTTAACTGGTTTAGTAACAAAATCATTTGCTCCAGCATGAAAAATTTCCGTTTGACATTTTTTATTATCTTCAATAGTAATTACTAAAACTGGCATTTCTTGGCGAGAATAATGTAATTGAGTGCGAATCGCATATAATAAATCACCACCGGTCATTTGCCCTTCTAAGAAGAAATCGGAAAATACAATGTCAAATTCTTCGCTGTGATTAGAATCTTTTAGTAATTGTAAAGCTTCTTCACCACTAGTAACATGAGTAATATATAAACCATGTCGTTCCATAAGGTGCTGAGTAGTTTGAGCAGTACTTAAACTATCTTCAACATATAAAATTTTACCTACCATCCCAGAATGACGTTGTGAAACATCTTTAATAAATTCAACTAACCGTTTATAACCTAAAGATTTATTAAAATAGTCGGTTACTCCAGCTGAAAAACCTTCCCGCAATAAACGTCGATCTGCATCGCTAGACACTATTATTACTGGAGTAAGATGTTGTTTTGCACTTTTACGAATTTCATGACATAAATCCAATCCATCTAGCCCCGGCAATAATAGTGAAGTAGTAATCAGATCAAATTTTTCTCGTTGTAAATGTTCCATCGCTTCTTCTGTACTGCCACAAGTAACGATGTAAGTATTATTCATTTCTTTTTGGAGAATATGAGAAATAATAGATCGTGCTACTTCAGAACGATCTACTATCATAATACGAGAAGTTTTTTCTTTTATTGGAATCATTGTTATTAATTTTTAAGTTATTAAAAGTTTTGGTATTTAAATCAATCATTCCTATTGTAACAAAAAATGATCATAAAAAAGATACTAATATGAATAAATACTTAACATCAGAATAATAAATCAGTTATATAATTTTGAGCCTGTACTAAGAGAGCATTTAAGTAGCAAAATATAATCCAAGAATTTTGAAACGAAGTTGTTATTGAGAGCATTAACGATAATTGGTAATTTAGGTCAACTATGATATGATTGGATTGATACGTAAAATTGAAAAATTATCAGTTTGAATTCCTAACTTTGCCTCTGGTCTGACTAACTATTAATTAAAAAATATTTCATTATTTTCAACAATTATATAATAATATTCTATACCATCCTTTAGAAGCAAGCATTTATAAAATATAGGTAATAATTTATGGCAACCGGAAAAGAAATCCGTACTAAAATTTCAAGTATTAAAAGCACTCAAAAGATAACTAGGGCAATGGAAATGGTTGCCGCAAGTAAAATGCGTAAAGCACAGGACAGAATGCGTAAATCCCGACCTTATGCTGATAAAATGCGAGAAGTTATTGGGCATTTAGCATATTCTCATCCAGAATACAAGCATCGTTATATGATAAGTCGTGAGGTAAAAAGAATCGGAATTATTGTAATTTCTTCTGATCGAGGTTTATGTGGAGGTTTGAACAATAATTTATTTAGAACTGCTATCAATTCTTTGAAAGAATGGGATGAAGCCAATTTTAGCATTGATATGTGTACTATTGGTAGTAAGGCTAGCGGTTTTTTTAGAAGATTTGGCGGAAATATTATAGCTCAATCTGACCATTTAGGTGATTCTCCAACATTGGAAAGCTTAATTGGTGCAGTAAAAGTAATGTTAGATGACTTTGATGAAGGGAAAATTGACCAACTTTTTGTTATGTATAATAATTTTATAAATACTATGACACAAAAACCTACGGTACGTCAATTATTACCAATATCTGCTGATGTAGAAGATGAAAAATTAAAATATTATTGGGATTACATTTACGAACCAGAATCCAAAGAAGTTTTAGACGCATTATTAACTCGTTACATTGAATCGTTAGTTTATCAAAGTGTGGTGGAAAATGTAGCTTGTGAACAGGCAGCTCGTATGGTAGCGATGAAAAGTGCTTCTGATAATGCTAGTGGTCTTATTGATGAACTACAATTAGCTTATAATAAAGCTCGTCAAGCAGCAATTACCCAAGAGCTATCAGAAATTGTTGCTGGAGCTGCGGCAATTTAGCATATGAATAGGATTGATCGTCTCGTCTGATTAGTATTAACTCTTTCAGTCTGCATTATATACTATGGACTCTCTGTCCATAGTGAATTACCTATAATAAATAGATTTAAGTAGATTTATAGGAACAGTAAATTTATCTTGCAGAATAATGATATATAGAAACATATACTAACCACCGATTATTACAAATATTAAGAGGCTCAACAATGGAATTAAATCTTATTTTACAACGTATAATAGACATGCAAGAACGAATTGAATCGCTTAGGGGGTATCTTTGACTATCCAACCAAACATGAGCGTTTAATAGAAGTTAATCGAGAATTAGAAGACCCCAAATTATGGAATGAACCAGAAACAGCTCAAACTCTTGGGCAAGAGAAAGTTGCGTTAGAAAAAGTGGTTTACACCATAGAAAATTTAACTGCCAGCCTTACTGATGGACAGGAATTATTAGAATTAGCTCAACAAGAAAATGATCCAGATACAGTAACAGAAGTTTGCCAAGATTTAGATGAGTTAGAACAAGAATTATCTCAACTAGAATTTTCTCGCATGTTTTCCGGGGAAATGGACGCTAACAATGCTTTTTTAGACATTCAATCTGGTTCTGGTGGTACAGAAGCTCAAGATTGGGCTGAAATGTTATTGCGAATGTACTTGCGTTGGACTGAACAGCATGGTTTTACTACTGAAATAGTTGATTATTCACCAGGAGATGTTGCTGGCATCAAATCTGTTACCGTCCGAGTTACTGGCGATCATGCTTTTGGTTGGTTGCGTACAGAAACTGGAGTCCATCGTCTAGTGCGTAAATCACCATTTGATTCTGGCAATCGGCGACATACTTCTTTTGCGGCAGTATTCCTTGCTCCAGAAATAGATGATAGTGTTGAAATTGATATTAATCCCGCAGATTTACGCATAGATGTCTATCGAGCTAGTGGGGCTGGTGGGCAACATGTAAACCGTACTGAATCCGCAGTTCGTATTACTCATTTACCTACCAATACTGTAGTTCAATGTCAAAATGATCGTTCTCAACATAAAAATAAAGCTACTGCTATGAAGCAATTAAAAGCTAAGTTATATGAATTAGAAATGCAGCAACGCCAATCAGAACAACAAGTTATAGAAAATGGCAAGGCAGATATTGGTTGGGGCAGTCAAATTCGTTCTTATGTGCTGGATAAATCGCATATTAAGGATTTACGCACTGGTGTGGAAAACACTAATACCCAAGCTGTGTTGGACGGTGCTTTGGATAAGTTTATTGAGGCTAGTTTAAAGGCCGGATTATAGCAATTTTTCTCGTTCCCAACGAAAGGAGGGATGGCTCAAAGAATTAAAAAGAAAACATGGTATTATAAAGCGAATAACTCAATGAATCGATAAAAATTTAGTAAGTTACTTAGAGAAAGACCCACGTAAAGCCAAATGAATACTGACCATACACTAGTGATAATGCCGATAATGTGTGGTCATACAGGACTGAATGCAATGTGAGTTTAGTATCCCGGTCAAAACAACCATCCCCAGCCGATTTCAGGGTATAGCCTAAATATAATGTCATATATTAAGTATATGTAAATTGATAATTACATTATATATCGGCCATATCCTATAATTCTATGAAAATATAACAAATTACTTTTTGGTAAGCAACGTTAGACTATAATTACCTGATTTAAAATTACTCCTCAACATCCTCAACCATAAGTTGTAAACTCTTAACTCCACGAAAAATATTTATATTCAATCTATAAGCAAGTTTTACATGAGTTGAGTCAAGCGTTCTCTCGCCAGTATTAAATGCAATTGCATCGAACACTGGGCCACTGCCGGGTGGACGTACTCGCATTTTCAAATGCTTATCTTTTAATAACTTCTGCTCAACTAATTCAAACTTGCCATCAAAAATTGGTTCTGGAAAATCCTGCCCCCAAGGAGTAAGATTTTGTAATTCTTCCACTAAAGCTAAATTAAAATCATCAACATCTAATTCTCCATCACTAAAAATTATGCCATGCAATTCTTCAAGAGATAAATAGTTACTAATTTCTTCGTCAAAAGCTTGTTGAAAAGTCTCAAATTGTTCACGTTGTATAGTCAATCCAGCTGCCATTGCATGACCGCCAAAATGCAATACCATACTTGGGTTTTTAGTTGCTATCGTATCAATCACATCTCTGATATTGACACCATCAACCGAACGTCCTGAACCTCTGATCGTAGTATCTGTATCATAGGTAAATATAATCACTGGGCGGTGTATACGGTCTTTAATTCTGGATGCCAAAATTCCAGCCACACCTTGATGCCAATTCTCATCTAGTAAACATAAACCCAAATTTTTTACCTCCTCTAGTTCCAACATATCAATTGCTTCTTGTTGCATTTTAGCTTCTTCAACACGCCGTTCTTGATTAAAAATTTGCAACAATTTAGTATGTTGTTTAGCAGTAAAATCATCTTCACACAATAAACAAGCAATACCATAAGACATATCATCCATACGTCCAGCGGCATTCAAACGTGGTCCTAAATAAAATGCTAAATCACTAGCAACTAAATTAGTTTGTTCTCGTTTTGCTTCTTGAATCAAAGCTCGAATACCCGGACAACAATGATTAGCTCGAATTCTTTTAAGTCCTTGTTCAACCAAAATACGGTTATTATAATCTAAACTTACTACATCAGCTACAGTTCCTAAAGCAACTAAATCAAGATATTTAGCTAAATTAGGTTCTGGAATATTATTTTTAGTAAACCAATTTTTATTTCGCAAGTAGGATCGTAATGCCAACATTACATAAAATATTACTCCAACTCCGCATAGATTTTTACTAGGGAAATTATCACCAACTTGCTTAGGATTGATAATTGCATCAGCATCCGGCAATTCAAGCCCTGGTTCATGATGATCAGTAATAATAACTTGCATACCTTTCTGTTTAGCAGCTGCAACTCCAGTATGGCTGGAAATACCATTATCAACTGTTATCAGCAAATCAGAGCCAGTGCCAGAATCAGTTGTTATCATTAATGGTAATTTATCAATCAGTTCCACAATTTCTGGTTTTAAACCATAACCATGTTCCTTACGATTAGGCACTATAAAACCAACTTTTTTAGCTCCCATTCTTCTCAACGATTTAATGGCCACTGTGCAACTAGTAGCACCATCAGCATCAAAATCAGCCACAATTAGAATTCGATCTTGGTTAATTATAGCTTTATATATTAACTCAACGGCTTTATCTATATTTAATAAGGTCGAATATGATAACAAATTTTTTAAACTATAATCTAATTCAGTAATATTTTTAATTCCACGATTCGCTAATATTCGTGTGATAACTGGATGCAAAGTTGGCGGTAAATCATTAATTACACCAGCTCGCCTAATGATAGTCTTCATTATTTTGATTTAAGTGAAAATATTTTCTCAAAGCTAGACAAGCAAGATTAGTTTGGAGATTGTTGTTAAAATAACTTAATCTTATGATAGAATATTTGCTAAAAATTTTTAGGAAAAGATTAAGATTCAAGAGAAGAGTATACCATAAATTTGTTATAACTAGGTTAAGGGTAAAAACAATGGATTATCTCTACAAATCATTTGGAAGGTAATGCTCTTAACTTAATGGTATTCTAGTTATGGTAGGTAAAATATGCGTAACCGATTTCATCAATTGACTTTATCCAAATGGTTGGTTTACTGTGTTATATCTCCCTTACAACACTTCTTAAATCCTTCCTTACCAATGACCGGAAAAATTAATTTTTAGTTAAATTTGCGTAAATCAGTTAAATACGATTAAACTGTCCCCAATATTAAATATATCTGTCTCATACCAGAGTAAGTTGAGTTAACGAACCCAACAGATGAGCAATTAAGAAATCCTTTAATCCTACAAATCCTGATTTAAACAATTAACTAAAATGCCAAATATCCAAACAATTTTACAACAACGTATCCTAATCCTTGACGGGGCTATGGGTACGATGATTCAAAGATATAAACTAGAAGAAGCTGATTATCGTGGCGAACAATTTAAAGATTGGTCTTGTGATGTAAAAGGTAATAACGATTTATTATCCCTCACGCAACCGCAGATTGTCAAAAAAATTCATAGCGAATACCTTGAGGCTGGGGCGGATATAATTGAAACCAATACCTTCAGTAGCACCAAGACCGCAATGGCTGACTACCAAATGGAAGAATTGGTATATGCGTTAAATTTTAATGGAGCAAAACTCGCTCGGGAAGCTGCTGATGCAATGACAGCCAAAACTCCTGATATGCCACGTTTTGTAGCTGGTTGTCTAGGCCCAACTAATCGTACTTGTTCCATTTCGCCCGATGTAAACGATCCAAGTATTCGCAATATAACTTTCGATGCTTTGGTGGAAGCCTATTATGAAGCGACCAAAGGTCTGGTGGATGGTGGTACGGATTTGCTATTGATTGAGACCATCTTTGATACATTAAATGCAAAAGCGGCTGTCTTTGCTATCAAAAAATATTTTGCGGATTTTAATACCGAATTACCAATTATGATTTCGGGTACGATTGTAGATGCTTCTGGACGCTTCCTATCTGGTCAAACTACCGAGGCATTTTGGAATTCTCTGCGTCATGCAAAACCCTTGACTATCGGTCTTAACTGTGCGTTAGGAGCGAAAGATTTACGCCAATATATTGCTGAATTAGATAGAATTTCTGACTGTTATATTTCTGCTCACCCCAATGCTGGTTTACCCAATGATCTGGGTGGATTTGATGAAACTCCAGAGGCGATGGCGATTGAAATTGCGGAATGGGCTAAAAGTGGTTTATTGAATATCGTGGGTGGTTGTTGTGGTACAACTCCAGATTACATCCGTGCTATCAAAGCGGCAGTTGAACCATATGCTCCTCGCAAAATACCTGAAATTCCAATAGCTTGCCGTTTATCTGGTTTAGAACCTTGCACAATCACCGCAGATTCGCTGTTTCTAAATATTGGCGAACGAACTAATGTAACTGGTTCGGCTAAGTTCAAGCGGTTGATTAAAGAAGAAAGTTATGAAGCAGCCTTGGAAATAGCTCGCAAGCAAGTAGAAAATGGGGCTCAAATCATTGATATTAATATGGATGAAGGTTTACTGGATTCCAAAGCGGTGATGACCAAATTCTTAAACTTAGTTGCCACCGAACCAGACATTTCCAAAGTACCAATCATGGTTGATTCCTCCAAATGGGAAGTGTTGGAAGCTGGGCTAAAATGCGTACAAGGCAAGTCAATTGTAAATTCCATTAGCCTCAAGGAAGGTGAGGAAAAATTCATCGAGCAAGCCAAGCTGATCCAACGCTATGGAGCTGCAATCATATTGATGGCGTTTGATGAGCAAGGACAAGCTGATACCAAAGAACGCAAGATTGAAATTTGCACTCGTTCGTATAAAGTTTTAACTGAAAAAGTTGGCTTTCCACCAGAAGATATTATTTTCGATCCAAATATATTTGCAGTTGCTACTGGAATTGAAGAACATAATAACTATGCGGTTGATTTCATTGAAGCTATTAGTGAAATTAAGCGGACTTTGCCCCATGCTTTAATATCTGGCGGAGTATCTAATGTATCGTTCTCTTTCCGAGGCAATAATCCAGTTCGAGAAGCAATCCATTCAGTATTTCTCTACTATGCGATCAAGGCCGGTATGGATATGGGAATTGTTAATGCTGGCCAATTAGCAATTTATGCTGACCTGCCAGAAGAACTGCGAGAACGAGTTGAAGATGTAATTTTAAATCGGCGGGAAGATGGAACTGATCGACTGTTGGAAATAGCTGATAAATATAAAGCTGATGGTAGTGGTCAAGCTGAAGAACAAACAGCAGCTTGGCGGGAGGAATCAATAGAAAAACGGTTGTCTCATGCTTTGGTTAAAGGCATTACTGACTATATTGAAGCTGATACTGAAGAAGCTAGATTAAACGCCGAGCGACCTATTCACGTAATTGAAGGGCCGTTGATGGATGGCATGAATATAGTTGGAGACCTGTTTGGAGCGGGTAAAATGTTTCTGCCGCAAGTGGTTAAGTCAGCTCGGGTGATGAAACGAGCAGTGGCTCATTTGATGCCTTATATCGAAGCGGAAAAGGATGGTGCTAGTAGTAGTGCTGGTAAAATTTTGATGGCGACGGTTAAGGGCGATGTGCATGATATTGGGAAAAATATTGTTGGGGTAGTGCTGCAATGCAATAACTTTGAGGTGATTGATCTTGGGGTTATGGTTCCAGCCGCAACCATTCTTGCCAAGGCTAAAGAACATAATTGTGATGTAATTGGTTTGTCTGGACTGATCACTCCATCTTTGGATGAAATGGTGCATGTTGCGAAAGAGATGGAACGGCAAGGTTTTGAAATTCCATTGTTAATCGGTGGAGCCACCACTTCTAAAGTCCATACAGCGATTAAAATTGCTCATAATTATAGTCATCCAACGGTGTATGTGCTTGATGCTTCACGGGCTGTGGGAGTAATACAGAAATTACTATCGCCTAAATTGAAAGCAGAGTATGCCAAGGAAATAAATACGGAATATGCTCAAATCCGAGAACGGAGAGCTAATAAAAAAGTTCGGAAACAGATTACTCTTAAACAAGCTAGGGCTAATAAATTCAAGGTTGACTGGGAAAATTATACTCCTCCACAACCGACTTTTTTAGGTTTGAAGACATTTACCGATTATTCATTGGCAGAAGTTAGTAATTACATTGATTGGACACCATTTTTTAGGACTTGGGAGCTAGCTGGTAAATATCCGCAAATTTTAGATGATAAAGTGGTTGGTATAGAGGCCAAAAAATTATATAACGATGCTAAAGCCATGTTACAGCAGATTTTTACAGAAAACTGGTTACAAGCTCGGGCAGTGATTGCTTTTTTTCCGGCTAATATGGTGAACGATGATGATATTGAGATTTATACGGATGATACTCGTACTAAAGTCAAAACTACGCTACATCATATTCGTCAGCAAATGCCTAAACCAGAACGGCCTAATCTCTGTTTAGCTGATTTTGTGGCTCCAGTGGGAATCAAAGATTATCTGGGGGCTTTTGCGGTGACAACTGGAATTGGGATTGAACAGCAGATTGCTAAATTTAAGCAGCAACATGATGATTATAATATTATTTTACTGCAAGCTTTGGCAGATCGTCTAGCAGAAGCTTTTACCGAACATTTGCATCAGAGAGTGCGAAAGGAATTTTGGGCTTATATTCCAGCTGAAAATTTTAGTAATGCGGAATTGATTCAAGAAAGCTATCGTGGAATTCGGCCAGCTCCGGGTTATCCAGCTTGCCCGGATCACACTGAGAAAGCTACTCTGTGGGAATTATTGCAACCAACTGAAAATGCTAATATTAGTCTCACGGAAAGCTTTGCGATGTTTCCAGCGTCATCTGTATCTGGTTGGTATTTTTCACACCCTGATAGTCAGTATTTTGGGACTGGGAAGATTGAACGAGATCAGGTGGAAGATTATGCGAAGCGGAAGGGTATGACGATGGAGGAAGTTGAGCGGTGGTTGGCTCCTATTTTGGCAGATTGAAGATAGGATAATTGGAGATATTGATTTGTAGGGGTAATCCCTTGTGGTTACCCTAACCAATTTTCTTAACTTAATGGCATTGCAGCCTACGTTTTATTTAGCTTGACAAGGAACAGAGTATCTACGACCTAAATGTTTAATTTAAGAATTTACTTGAGGTAATATATGTCTGCTTATATTCATCACTCGGATTGCCTATTGCATGATATGGGTGCTTCTCATCCAGAAAAACCTGCTAGAATCGTTGCTATAGAAGAACAGATACGGGCTGCTAAACTTATGGACTTATTACATCGTTATGATGCTCCATTAGCAACCAAAGAGCAATTAGCTAGAGTTCATGATAGTGAATATATTGATAAAATTTTAAATTTTCAGGATAGTTATACCTATCTTGATTCAGACACATTATTAACTGCACAGACTCCACAAGCCGCTTTACGTGCTGCTGGAGCATTAATCCATGCTACTGATTTAATCTTAACCAACCAACACAAAACCGCTTTTTGCAACGTTCGTCCTCCCGGCCATCATGCTTTATCTGATCGAGCAATGGGATTTTGTTTTTTTAATAATGTTGCGGTGGGTGCGGCTCATGCCATTGCAGCATATGGTTTAAAAAGAGTGGCTATTTTAGATTTTGATGTGCATCACGGTAATGGTACCGAAGAAATTTTCCAATCTGATTCAAGAATAATGCTTTGTTCTACTTTTCAGCACCCATTTTATCCCGGTTCAGGTGCCAACACAGTTAGTGAGCATATTATTAATGTACCACTTGCGGCTGGTGCCGGAGGGGCAGAATTTCGTGAGGCAGTGATAGAACATTGGCTACCAGCTTTGCATGAATTTGAACCCCAGTTAATATTTATTTCAGCCGGTTTTGATGCTCATCAAGCTGATAACATTTCTCAGTTAAATTTCTTAGAAAAAGACTATGTTTGGATAACTGAAGAAATTTTAGTAATAGCTAATAAATATGCCGAAGGCCGCATAATTTCTACCTTGGAAGGTGGTTATGAGTTACAATCATTAGCAAATAGTGTAGTCGCTCATATAAAAGTATTGTTAAATGATCTTGTTATTGGTTCCGTTTTCTGTTAAAACTAATAGGTTTATATATTTCTAAATAGGACTAAATTAAATGGCTAAAGTTTGTCAAGTGACTGGAAAACGTCCAGTTAGTGGTAATAATGTTTCCCACGCTCATAATAAAACCAAAAGACGGTTTTTACCTAATTTACATATCCATCGTTTTTGGGTATCTAGTGAGAACCGTTGGGTGAGGTTACGTCTTACTAGTAATGGAATGCGTATTATTGATAAATTAGGTATTGATGTAGTATTAGCAGATATGCGGAAACGAGGTATTAAAGTTTAAGAATTAAATTGTAATACTTAATTATTAATCTACAATTTTTCTTGCATATTTTCTAATAGGGTGTCACTTTCTAAAGCTGTGACTTGATAGACTGTAATTTCCTGACTTTTACCTTTAAACTTTGTTGGAGGTAAAGGCAGGGCTGTTACTATATTTTTTATATATTCATAGGTACCAACACCAATTAAAACTTCATTAGGTCGGGCATGACTACAAATACGTGAAGCAACATTTACAGTATCGCCTATTGCAGTGTATTGATAATGCCATTGAGCCCCAATATTACCTATAATTGCTTTACCAGTATTAATTCCTACCCCAAAATATAAAGGTGGAATATCTTCGTCCCGTTCTTTTTGATAAAGAGCAGCCATAGTTAGAATGGTTAAGCCAGCTTGAGTAGCTAAATAGGCATGGTCAAGTTGTTCATTTGGTGCATTAAAAATGGCCATCACTGCATCACCGATAAAATTAACCACCACGCCACCAGATTCCGCAATAGCAGTTGTGGCAATATCCAAATAAACATGAAGCATTTCTATTGTTTGATTTGGAGTAAGCATTTCACTAGTGCTAGTATAATTACGCAAATCGGCAAATAAAATAGTTATTTCTCGTTCCTCACCTCCTAACTTAGGCACTAATCTGTCTTCCATCAATGCCTTGCCAACTTCACGTGGTACATAGTATTGCAAAATATACTCAATTCGCTGATTAGTTTCAATCAAACTATGTCTGGTCAAACTTAGTTCATTACGTTGTTGAGTCAGAGTTTGTTGAGCTTTAGCAACTATAGTAGTATCAGCAAGTATGATTAATAGATGGGATTGTTCGTGAGCTAATATAGTTAAATCAATATAAAGTAGTTCTCCATTTGATAAAGTGCGGTTCAGATGTTCTAATTGAAAATGCGGTAATATGCCACTGAGAATATTTTGTAATATGTCCTCACATCCACACAATTCTGGAATTATGTCTATTGCTAATGATGATACTGATAGGTTAGGTTCATCAATGAATGTAGAATATTCACCACCATATTCTATTATCGAAAATTGATTATCTGTTACTAAAAAACCAATTCTTTTTTCATTAAGTAATAATTTCAATAGTGATTCATGCACAATAAGGTCTCCAATTAAAATATTACTAAAATATAAGGATTATTTAATAATAACCTATCTAAAATTATAGGTAAAAATTTATGTGTAATTACTAAATCTAGAATTTTAATGCCGGATTTAGCTATTGCTAGACCCAGCTATTAACTTTTGATTTGTATATAACGATGATATGATGAAGTTAGTAAATTGTTTGGATTACTTTTTACTAGAACTAGTTCCAGAAGGGTTAGTAAACCTATTGTTAAGCTTCTGGACGTAATCATTAACATTGTTTAAAATTTCATTGAGGCGTTGTTGAGTTTTATTGCTCCAACCTACAGGTTGATCTACAAACCAAATAAACAAAGTATTCCAAGTCCCAGTATTTTTATTAAAAGCTCTGGTTAAACCATCCCTAGTTTGTTCATCAGTAACCTCGGTTTGTAACTGTTTCTGTATCTTATTAGCAGCCATATCACCAATTTTAAGATGTACCCACAAACCAATTATAAATATGAAACCAGCTATAATTCCCAATGGCACATTTCCTAATCCCATTAACTGTTGCCAAGTCCCATTCCAAGTATTATCAGTAATAGCAAACCATAATCCAATCAATATAATTACCGCAACATCCAACGAAAATTCAGTCCAAATAACTCGTTTTTTCCATCGTTGTAGTAGACATCTAATTTGTGGCACGATATTCTGTTCCAAATCTTTAGTGAGATGCTCTAGCATACCAATTACCCGATAGGAACGCTCAACCCCAATTTGCTCCATCCGAGCATGAATATCCTGCATATCAGTTTGTGATTTCTTTTCCAGCCGTTCTTTCACATTCTCTGGCAATTCTACGGATACATCAGGATTAAAAGTACGATAGAATCTACCTGTTACTAAACCAGTTTGAGCTAATGCCCGTAACCAAGCCGCCACTACTTCTTCTGGATTATCTTCTTGAGCGGTAATGTCCATTTGGTTTAAAATGTATAAAAATTTATTAGAATCTGGACGATCAAGATTTTTGGAAACTAAATGTTCTAAAGTATCGCGCATTGCCCCTGGTTCTGGATGCCGAGCATCAAAAAAAACCAGCACTAAATCGGATAAATCCACAATATGTTGAGTTATTCGTAAGGTTGAGCTACGTTGATTATCGGCATCAAATCCCGGTGAATCTATTAATATTTTACCTTGTAGCTTTTCACTGGGACAAATTTTTAACTGTAAATAAGCATCAAGTCGTTGTTCCGTATCATCAGCTATATCAGCAAGGTCTTTACTAATTTGGTAAAATGGGAAACGTGGATCTGCATCGATAGCAATTGCTGGTAAAGTGCTTGTATTGTTACCAAAACAAATTACGCTAAATTTATCATCAACTGCATGAGTACCAGTACGTTGTAAGTTTGGTTGGTTAAGATAGTGATTGATAAAGGTAGATTTGCCAGCCGAATAGGTTCCCAATACTGAGATCATTGGCCACCATGAAACTCTGAGAGCGTAAGATTGTTTATCCGGATTTAAGTAACCTAATTTATAGGCAATCTTATCAAGCTCCCTAAATTTATCCACCACTTCACAGAGAATATTATTTTCTTTTTTAAGATGTTCTTTTAAATCTTTGAGTCTTACTTCAATTTGAGTCTGTGCCATAATATTTCCTTATTGAGTTAAATAAATCCCTAGCTGATTGTACATCAATTTCAATTTGTTGTCTTAATTCCTCAAAAGAAGCAAATTTTTGCTCACTGCGTAATTTATTCACAAATTCTACTTCTACATAACGTCCATAAATTTTTTCATTAAAATCTAATACATGCACTTCTAACAACAACTGATTATTATCAATCGTAGGTCGAGTTCCTAGATTTGCAACTCCAGCTAATGGCTGTTCATTGATACCATGTAAAAATACTGCAAATACGCCCAATAGTGGTGATACGTGACGATGAAGAAAAATATTAGCAGTAGGAAAACCTATAGTTCTGCCTCGTTGTTGACCATAACCAATTCGTCCACAAAAAGTATAAGGTCTACCCAATAACCGGGCAGCTTGTTGCATATTATTTTGCTCCAAAGCTTGCCGAATGCGAGTGCTGCTAACTCTTTCACCATCCATAATAAAAGTATTTTGACTCTCTACAGTAAAGCCATATAATTGCCCAGCTTGTTGCAAAGTAGCAAAATTACCTTGTCGTCCACGTCCAAAGTGAAAATCATCACCAATTACCACATGTTTTACTTTTAAGCTATTAACTAACAATTGTTGGATGAATTCTTCTGTGGATAAAGCTGCAAACCGACTATCAAAATGGATACACAATACTTTTTCAACTCCATAGCGGTGCATTGCTAACAGTTTTTCTCGCAATCTGGTTAGACGAGCTGGGACTGCTTTAGGAGCAAAAAATTCTTGAGGTTGTGGCTCAAAAATAATCACCATCATTGGTAACTGTAATTGTTTGGCTTTAGCTTCTAATTGTTGCAATATCGCTTGATGTCCTAGATGCACACCATCAAAATTACCTATCGTAGCAACACAATTTAGATGGCTAGAATCTAATTGCGATATACTTCTAATGAATTCCATATTGTAATCAGCAATTTTCGATATTAAAAATATTATTATAACTTATTATTTGATTAATAGGTTAATAATTATTAATAATAATACAGCCATCTCATTAAAAATATTATTTAAACATAGGTTTAGAATTTAAAAATGGCGGATTTTTCTATTGTTTGATAACAGTAACTTTTTCACATAAATTTTAATGTGGTTTATCATCGCTACACATTTATTGGGTAAATTATAGCCAATATGATACGATATATTTATTTGTATTGGAGAATTTAATGGCAATAAATAAATTTAGTTCTAAAATCACTCAACCTAAGTCGCAAGGTGCTTCACAAGCTATGTTATATGGTACTGGCTTGACCGAAGCAGATATGGATAAAGCTCAGGTTGGTATCGCTAGCGTTTGGTATGATGGCAATACTTGTAATATGCACCTGATGGACTTGGCAACTAAAGTTCGGGAAGGCGTCAAAGCTGCTGGTATGATTGGAATGCGGTTTAATACTATCGGAGTTAGTGATGGTATCTCAATGGGAACTTCAGGGATGAGTTTTTCTTTGCAATCACGGGATATAATCGCAGATTCGGTGGAAACTATCATGGCAGCTCAATGGTATGATGCCAATATTTCATTACCCGGTTGTGATAAAAATATGCCGGGCTGTATCATTGCGATGGCTCGACTCAACCGTCCATCTCTGATGATTTATGGTGGCACAATTAAACCGGGCTATGATAAAGAAGATAATACTTTGGACATAGTTTCAGCTTTCCAATCCTATGGCCAATGTCTGTCCGAAATTATAGATGAAGCAGAACGAGAAGATATAGTAAAACATGCTTGTCCTGGGGCTGGGGCTTGTGGAGGTATGTACACGGCTAATACTATGGCTTCTGCAATTGAAACATTAGGCATGAGTTTACCTTACAGCTCTTCGATTCCGGCTGAAGAACCGGGGAAAATGGAAGAATGTTTTAATGCAGGAGTTGCAATTCGTAATCTGTTGGAAAAAGATATAAAACCACGTGATATTATGACTCGAGCAGCTTTTGAAAATGCGATGGTTATAGTCATGGCTCTAGGCGGTTCAACTAATGCGGTATTACATTTAATTGCTATGGCTAGGGCGGTAGATATTAATTTAACCATTGATGATTTTCAAAAAGTTAGTGATCGGATTCCCTTTTTAGCCGATTTAAAACCGAGTGGCCAATATGTAATGGAAGACGTACATAATATTGGTGGTACTCCGGCAGTAATGAAATATCTGTTAGAAAAGAATTTGATAGACGGGAGTTGTTTGACAGTTACTGGCCAAACAATCACAGAAAATTTAGCTAATTTACCCGGTTTAACTGCTGGCCAACAAGTTATTCATCCGTTGGAAAATCCGATCAAAGAAACCGGTCATATTCAAATTTTGAAAGGTAATCTTGCTCCCGGAGGGGCGGTGGCAAAAATTACTGGCAAGGAAGGTTTAACTTTCTCTGGCCCAGCAAAAGTATATGATTGTGAAGAAAATATGCTAAGTGCATTGGAACAGAAAGAGATTGTTAAAGGAGATATAGTTGTTATCCGGTATGAAGGTCCTAAAGGTGGCCCAGGAATGCCAGAAATGCTGACTCCAACTTCGGCAATTGTAGGAGCTGGTTTGGCTAAAGAGGTGGCTTTGCTGACTGATGGTAGATTTTCTGGTGGTTCGCATGGTTTTATTGTTGGCCATATCGTTCCGGAAGCTCAAGAAGGCGGGCCATTAGCATTGGTAAAAAATGGTGATATTATTACTATTAGTGCAGAGAGTAATATTCTAAATGTGGCTGTTAGTGATGAAGAAATGGAGCAACGTCGTTCGCAATGGACAGCTCCAGCTTACAAGGTGACTAGAGGTACTTTGTATAAATATATCAAGAATGTTAAAGACGCTTCGCATGGTTGCGTAACTGACGAATAGTTGAAAGTACCTCCCCAGCCTGTCTTTGGCAAGGAATGGTTGAGGAGGTTAAGAATCAGTGGACGTATAGTTTTTCCATATTGAATAGAATGTATTTATACGAATTAACTAACTTATATTTATAAAAAATCATTAAGAAATTAAGAAATTAAGCATTCATAATTAAAAATTGTTATAACCAGAGTGCAAAATTTATCTTGCTCTTAAACTAAAATTTGAATTCCTGACTTTTTCCTATACAAAAAATAATTTCTCAAAATTTTATATTCCTATATGTACTTCTGGCTTCGGAATGATTTAACATTAGGCATTTTTTAAACTATCCAAATACTTATCTGCATCCAATGCGGCCATACAACCAGTTCCGGCTGAAGTAATCGCTTGTCGATAAATATGATCACACACATCTCCAGCAGCAAACACCCCCGGAATACTGGTTGCCTGCGAACTACCATCAGAACCAGTTTTAATTTTGAGATAACCATTATTCATTTCTAATTGGTCTTTAAACAAATCTGTGTTTGGTTTATGGCCAATCGCAATAAATATACCATATAAATCAATTTCTTGAGTGGAATTATCTTTGACGTTTTTAATTCGCATACCAGTAACTCCACCATTATCGCCCAATACTTCATCAAGTACATGATTCCAAGCAATAGTAACTTTACCGGTTTTTTCTTTTTCAAGTAATTGACTAGCTAAGATTTTTTCCGAACGCAGTTCATCCCGCCGATGTACTAAAGTAACATGGGAAGCTATGTTCGATAAGTATAAAGCTTCTTCCACTGCTGTGTTACCGCCACCTATCACAGCAACTTTTTGCTCCCGATAGAAAAAACCATCACAAGTGGCACAAGCTGAAACTCCTTTACCTTTATAAGCTTCTTCAGATGGCATGCCTAAATATTGGGCTGATGCTCCAGTAGCGATAATCAACGCATCACAAGTATAATTGCCAGAATCACCGGTTAACCTAAAAGGATGTTGCTTTAAATCGACCGTATTAATATGATCAAAAATAATTTCAGTATTAAAACGTTCTGCATGTTGACGCATCCGTTCCATCAAATCTGGGCCATTCACTCCTTTCGGATCACCTGGCCAATTATCAACCTCTGTAGTAGTCATTAACTGACCACCTTGTTCCATACCAGTGATTAATACTGGATTAAGATTGGCACGAGCAGCATACACAGCAGCTGTATAACCAGCAGGTCCTGAACCAAGAATTAACAAACGACAATGCTTTGTTTCACTCATAAATAACCTCTAAATTTAAGGTATAACATTAAGGTAATATTTACAGATATTAGGTCTTAAAATCTAGATCACAATATACTTATTGAAAAACGCCAAAATCACAAAATCGAGTTTTAGTTTAATTGGTAGTCCTAAATAAAGTAGTGAAAAATTTATTAATTCATTGGTTTTATTGTAATTTTAAAAAATTACCACTACTTTGTTTAGGACTATCATATATAGTTACCTAATATCTTAATAATTGTTTTTGAAGTTTATCTATTAGGGATATGCTATGCTATAGTTCCGAAACCATAGTTTAGGAATAGTTAAAAAGCTTGCTGTGTTACTTTAAAAGTCAAATTTTGACTAATTTCTAAATTTATTGAGATAGATCAGATATTCATTAGAAAATTCTAATATAATAGATAATATCGTGTTACATTAACCTTTTAAATTTAACCATATACTGAAATAATTCAGACAGGATTAATACCTAATAGATGGATATTACTGCAGTCAAAATCTTAATCGAACCTGATATGCAGGCAGTTAATGCCTTGATTCATAAAAGTTTACACTCTGATGTTGTATTAGTAAATGAGATTAGTAACTATATTATCAATAGTGGCGGCAAGCGTTTGCGTCCTATATTGCTATTATTGAGTGCTAGAGCTTTCAATTGCAAAACCGAACATCATATTACTTTAGCTGCTGTGGTAGAATTTATTCATACTGCAACTTTACTACATGATGATGTTGTAGACGGTTCAGAATTACGGCGTGGAAAGGAAACTGCTAACAATATTTGGGGCAATGAAGCAAGTGTATTAGTAGGAGATTTTTTATACTCGCGAGCTTTTCAAATGATGGTTGGAGTGAAAGATATGCACGTGATGGAAATTCTTTCCGATGCCACTAACATAATTGCGGAAGGAGAAGTATTACAACTATTAAATTGTCATGAACCAGACACTACTGAAGCTGATTATTTACAAGTAATACGTTCCAAAACCGCAAAATTATTTGAAGCCTCTGCTCAATTGGGACCAGTTGTAAGTAAGCAACCAAAATATGAGCAGGTTATGATAACTTATGGAATTCATTTGGGAACTGCTTTCCAATTAATTGATGATGTATTAGATTACAGTGCAACTTCAGAAGAAATGGGCAAAAATGTTGGTGATGACCTAGCAGAAGGCAAACCAACTTTACCATTAATTTACGCTTTGAAACACTCTAATCCAGCTGCCCAAAAAATATTGCGAGATGCTATTACTGAAGGTGGTAAAGATATTATTACAGATGTAATCGAAACTATTAAATCTACTGATGCTATAAAATATACTGCTCAAGTAGCTAAACAAGAAGCAAATTTGGCAATCGCCGCTTTAGCAGAATTACCAGAATCTCCTTATACTGAAGCATTGTATACTTTAGCCAAATTTTCAGTGGATCGTAATTACTAAATTACTGTCTTAATTTGTGAACTGGTAAAACCACGAGATTGTAAAAAACGAATTTGTTTGGCTAATTCTTTATTAGGTTTGCTTGATCCAAAACGTTTTTTATAAACTTGTTGAATATTAGTTATCCAAAAATCTTCAGTTGTATTTAGTAATTCAGTAACTAGTTCACCTGTGATTCCACGTTGTTGTAATTCCTGTTTAATTCGTATTGGGCCAAAACCTTTTTTAACCCTTGAGCGTATGTAGCTTTCTGCAAAACGTTCGTCTGATAACAGTTTATCAACCCGTAATTTATATAAAACTTCATTAACAACGTCTTCTATAAAACCTTTGCGAATGAGTTTGTTTTTTAGTTCCAAACTAGAATGTTCTCGTCTGGATAAATAGTCTATAGCACTATGGCGAACTTGGTTGTGTGAATTTGGATCGAGCATAATTATGGAATCATAAATTTTTACATTAAGGGGGCGTTGTTGCATAATAAAGTTTAGCTCCCTTCCTATTAATCTGTCAAGAATTTTTGTGTCAATCTAAACTAATGTTATAATAAATTGATATGAAAATAAACACTTTTACCTTAAATATACCCCAAAATTCATTTCGGCGTTTAGCCATTGGTTGGTTATTACTTGCTGTTAGTTCACTAATAATTGGTGGTTTATTAACCATCTTAATAGTGCTTTCTAGAACTCCAGTGTTTCAAGATATTATTCCTTGGTTAGATTTTTTCCACACCGCCTTAGTAGTACATGTTGACTTGACTGTATTAGTATGGTTTTTAGCTTTTGCTGGCGTATTGTGGAGTTTGATAACTAGCCGCTGCATTATATGTGGTTGGATTGCTCTTGCATTAGCAGTAACCGGTACTTTAATCATTAGTTTATCTCCATTTTTAGGTGATGGTAATCCACTGATGAACAACTATATACCAGTGTTACAAATGCCGATTTTCTTTATAGGATTAGGAATATTTGCTATCGGTTTCAGTATATTAGTTACACATAGCCTGTTGTCATATTTGCTCTCCACAAATACCAAATCAGCCCTCGAATTTGGGTTATTTACTGCCTTGATTACCGCATTCATAGCTATAATTGCCTTCATTTGGTCTTATTTAGGCATTCCTGAAAATACTGAAGTTGGGCAATATTACTATGAACTCCTGTTTTGGGGAGGTGGTCATGTCTTGCAATTTACTCATACTCAAATAATGTTAGTTTTATGGTTATGGTTAGCAATAGTTTCTGGAGTTAAATTATCTATTACCCCCCGTTTAGTAATCATTCTATTTGTTTTGGGTATGGCTCCTACCTTATTGACTCCATTGATTTATCTTACGCATAATGTTAATTCTCCAGAGAGTTTAATTGCATTTACTGATTTGATGAAATATGGTGGTGGGTTAGCCGCTTTGCCATTAGGGTTAATTATTACTATCAGCATTTTAAAACAACCTTTAGCAGCACTTACGCCAGAACGTTCGGCATTAATGTTGTCGATATTTTTCTTTGCAGTAGGTGGAATCATTGGTTTCTTAATTCATGGCAGTAATGTAACTATTCCAGCTCATTATCACGCTTCGTTGTTTGCGATAACTATTTCTTTTATGGGTATTACTTATCATTTGCTGCCAAAACTTGGGTTCAAAGCAATTACTAGTAAATGGGCTAAATGGCAACCAACTATCTATGGTACTGGACAATTGATGCACGTATTGGGACTTGCATGGTCTGGTGGTTATGGAGTGCAACGTAAAACTGCTGGTGCAGAACAAGGATTAGAAGGAATGCAACAAGTTGCTATGGGTATTATGGGATTAGGTGGAATGATTGCCATCATAGGTGGAATTATATTTTTAGTATTAGTTTTGAAGGCTATGCAACGCTGAGTTAAGCAAGAATCACCGTTTTGCATAGTTATTTACCTATTAATATTGTATATAGGTGATGTTGCTATGCAGTTATGCTAAACTTATACTGTGGATTCGGGAAGATTTAATATCTTATCCAATTCTTACGAACCAATATTCATTATAATTTTAAGATAACTAAATAATCGAGTAAAAAATGAGTGATTCTTGCGTTCCACGCCATATTGCTATCATTATGGATGGTAATGGCCGTTGGGCTAAAAAAAGAGCATTGCCACGTTTCGCTGGCCATAAAGCCGGAGTTGATACAGTGCGTAATATAGTTAAATTATGTGTTGAGTATAAAATTGAAGTATTAACTTTATTTGCCTTTAGTAGTGAAAATTGGCGGAGACCAGAACAAGAAGTAAGTTTATTAATGCAATTATTGACAACTGCTTTAGAAAGGGAAGTAAAAAAATTACATAAAAATAATATTCGATTACAAATTATCGGTGCTTTAGAATCATTCCCAGAGAAATTACGGCAATTAGTTATTGATGCAGAGCAACTTACGAAAAATAATACTGTTTTAACTGTAGTCATTGCCGTTAATTATGGTGGGCATTGGGATATTGTTGAAACTACAAAAAAATTAGCCACTCAAGTTGAACAAGGTACTTTAAAAGCTCAAGATATAGATGAAAAAATGTTTGAAAATAATATATGTTTAGCTGGTTTACCAATTCCGGATTTATTCATTCGGACCGGAGGCGAACAGCGAATTAGTAATTTTTTATTATGGCAATTGGCTTATGCTGAAATGTATTTTACTGACACCTCCTGGCCTGCGTTTGATAAAGAAGATTTTTTAATCGCTTTAAAATCATTTGCTACTCGCCAACGTCGATTTGGACGTACTAGCGAACAGGTTGAAAAATGCTCAAACAACGTTTAATTACTGCTGCTATTTTAATTCCACTTGTCATCTGGGTATTACTAGCTACTTCAATCCAAGTATTAGCTGGAATCATGGCTATTTTTGTACTAATAGGCGCATGGGAATGGGCTGCATTATGTGGTTGGCAAACTAAATTGGCTAGAAGTATTTATGTAATCGGAGTTGGTTCACTATTATTAGCAAGTTATTGGTTTTGGCAATATGCAGCTTATACTCTAATTATAGCTAGTTGCTGGTGGCTATTAGCCTTATATTGGACTTGGCAGTATCAACAAGAACGGGATTTATTACCAACCAATAGTATATATAAAGCATTGTTAGGTTTAGTGATTTTACTACCTGCATGGATAGCTTTATTATTATTGCGGGAAGAAAGTAGCCAGTTGCTATTGTTTTTGTTTGTATTGATTTGGGCAGCTGATAGTGGAGCTTATTTTGCTGGGAAGCGTTGGGGTAAAACTAAATTGGCTAATAAAGTAAGTCCTGGTAAAACTTTAGAAGGAGTCGCTGGAGCTTTATTGATGGGATTGCTAATAGCGTTAAGTTATATTCTATTACAGTCTTTGTCGGTGATTTTTATCTTGTTGTGTTTATTCACAATTTTAGCATCAATCTTAGGAGATTTGGTAGAAAGTATGTTTAAACGCCAAATGAGCATGAAAGATAGTGGTAATATATTGCCCGGACACGGAGGAATGCTTGACCGAATTGATAGTTTAACTTCAGCCGCTCCTATTTTTATTGGTGGATGGATGTTACTGAGGCTTTTAAACTAAATTATAATGTAATTGCTCAGTCCCCCTCAATTAAGAAAAAAAGATTTTAAAGGAGAGAGAACGTTATTGATGGATTGAAAAGCAGATAAACC
>DAOUSR010000075.1 GCA_030627125.1 Thioploca sp. | reverse complement strand
TCAGACAATGTGAATTCTGATTCAGACAATGTGAATTCTGATTCAGACAATGTGAATTCTGATTCAGACAATGTGAATTCTGATTCAGATAATGTGAATTCTGATTCAGACAATGTGAATTCTGATTCAGATAACCAAACAATTAATCAACCAAGGAGTAAAACCATGTCAAAAACTATAGCTTCACCATTAATAATCCAGTCGCCGGAAAATCTGGCGGAAACTCATCTACATATTTTGGCTAAACAATTATCGTTGCAATATGTGCATCAAACTGTGGTGCCAGAGGAGAATTTAAAGTTAATCGGCCAGCAGTTGTGGGAGGTGTTGGATATTGCAGTGGAATTTGCGGAGGCCAAACAGCAAGCTAATTTGCAGATTTTGCCGTTGGTAATTGTTGGTAATCCGGCATTGCCATGGGAGTGTTTGTATCATCCTGAAGAAGGTTTTCTGGGTAAGAATCCTAAATATACTTTGTCTCGGCAATTTAAACCTAAGTTTCCAAAACCTGACAGGTCTGTTTTACCAAAAGGACCACTTAAAGTTTTACTGTTCACTTCGCAACCAGATGATTTAGCGGCGGAAACTATGCGGCTAGATATTGAAACTGAGCAAGCTCATGTGTTGGAGGCGTTAGACCCGTTTTTACATCAGGGTTTGGTGACGATTGATACGCCGGATGATGGGCGTTTTTCCAAATTGCAACAGAAGCTTAGGGAGGAAGAATTTCATTTGGTGTTTTTGAGTGGGCATGGTTCGTTTGATGCGGATAAGCTTAGTTCTACTTATAAACAAGCTGCGTTTTTATTTGAAGGTGATGATGGTTTGGGGGAGCGGGTCAAGGCGGAGGATATTGCTCAGGCTTTTGTGGGAACAGCAGTGCAATGTGTGGTATTATCGGCTTGTCAGTCGGGGAAAATGGCTTCGGATGATTTGAATACTGGTTTGATGGTAGAGTTGGTGGCTGCTGGCTTGCCGCATGTGGTTGGAATGCGAGAGTCGATTTTTGATCGGGCGGGGATTTTATTTGCTCAGGCTTTTTGTGCGGCGGTGGCTAGGAAGGAATCTTTGCCAGTAGCGATGCAGGAAAGTCGGGTTGCGATTATTAAGCCGTTGGCCAAAGCGGAACCTTGGCGGGATGAAAATCGGGATGGTTTGGCGGAGACAAGTTTGGGGCAGTGGTGTTTGCCAATTTTGCTGAGTCATACTCCAATGCAAGCTGTGCTAGATTGGGATTTTGAGCCAAAAGTGCCGGAACCTAAAGCTTTTTTAGTGGATAGTTTGGCGGATAATATTACTTTGCCTCCGGTGTTTATTGGGCGGCGGAAGGAGCTGCGGGAATTGGGGCAGGCTTTGTCAAATGGGCAGTTACGGCAATTATTGTTGACTGGGGCTGGTGGGCAAGGTAAGACTTCTTTGGCCGGAAAGTTAGCTCGTAAGTTGGAACAGCAAGGTTATTTGATCCATGCTTATTCGGCTCGGCCTACGGAAAGTATTTGGGAAACGTTTATTTTTCATTTGAAAAGTAGTTTGACTGAAACTCTTTTGGAACAGGTGGAACGGCGTTGGGGAATATGTCCGAATGAATTAGAACGGGCTCAATTATTATTAAATGCGTTGGTACAGCAAGGTCGTTTGATATTATTGTTTGATAATTTGGAGACGGTGCAGAATCCAAAAACTGGGAAATTGACAGATAAGGTTTTGTTGACTTGGTTACAGGCTGCCCAGAAATTTCCTAAGATATTAATTTTATTGACTTCTCGTTGGGCAATACCGAGATTTGAAGAGGTTCCGTTGCGGCGGCCAAGTTATGGGGATTTTTTACGCTATATGCAGGAATTGCGGTTGGAGGTTGGGAACAAGCAGGATTTGTATAAAGTTTTAGGTGGGAATTTTAAAGGTTTGCAATTGTTTCAAGCGGCCAAGCAGTTGGGAATTGGGCAACAGGCGTTTTTAGAGCGGGTGCGAACTGCACAAAAAGGTTTGCAAGTTTATATGGCGGTGGAGCAGGTGGTGGGATATTTGGCTTCGGAACAGCGGACTTTGTTGGAACGGTTGCCGGTTTATACTACGCCAGTGTCGGAGTCGGGGATTAAGGCTATTGCAGAGGATTTGCCAATTGAGGCTTTGCAAGCTTTGGTGCGTTTGAGTTTGGTGGATGTTGAGTTGGTTAAGATTGGGGAGAAAAAGCAACGGGTTTATCAGATTTCGCCTTTAGTTACTGAGTGGTTGCAGCATCAAGGTGGTTTTTTTAAGAAGTTATTTAAGAAGCAACAGAAATTTAATCTTGAGTTGCGAAATAAGGCGACGGAGTATCAGAGGTGGTTGTTTGATAATGGGTTGAATACGGTTAGTCAAGCAGTAACGGTGCATGAGGCTTTGCAGTTGGCAGAGCAGCAGGAAGAGGCTAATCGGTTTGCGTTGGATAATTTAGTGCTTTATTTTCATAGAGTTGGGATGTATCGGACTTTGTTGGATAGGTGGTTGCCTGATTTGCGGGAATCTGGGGATGAAGAGACACAGGCTAGAGCATTTAGTTACTCAGCTACAACATATTATTATCTTGGTGATTATGATAATGCTTTGGAATATCATCAACATTCTCTTGAAATTTTTTGGAAAGTTGGTAATCGTAAGAATGAAGGCACGACTCTGAACAATATTTCGAGCATTTATATAGCAAGAGGCGATTACGAAACGGCCTTGGACTATCTGCAACAATCTCTTAAAATCATGAGGGAAATTGGCGACCGTACTGGCGAAGGCACGACCCTGAACAATATTTCGCAAATATTCAAGGCAAGAGGCAATTACGAAACGGTCTTGGACTATCTGCAACAATCTCTTAAAATCCTAAGGGAAATTGGCGACCAGGCTGGCGAAGGCACGACCCTGAACAATATTTCGCAAATCTATGATTCAAGAGGCGATTACGAAACGGCCTTGGACTATCTGCAACAAACATTAAAAATTGTGCGTGAAATTGGAGATCGCAAAAATGAAGGTGGAACCCTGAACAATATTTCGCAAAGCTATGATTCAAGAGGCGATTACGAAACGGTTTTGGACTATCTGCAACAATCTCTTAAAATCAGGAGAGAAATTGGCGATGCTGCTGGTATGTGTACAACATTAATTAACATTGGTCATATCCATTATCAAAATGAAGATAAACAACAAGCTTATGAACAGTGGCTTTTTGCTTATCAACTTGCTAAAAAAATTGGATATCATCAAGCTCTAGTTGCTTTAGAAAGTATGGCTAAACAATTGGGTGGTGAGGGATTGGAGTTTTGGGAAAAGTTGTCTGAAGCAGAATCTTCTGAATTTAAGAATTAACATTTTGAACAGGATTTACGGATTTATAGGATAAAACATGATTAAACCTTTAAAACCCTTTTTGTAGATTGAGGCTTTTGATTTAATCGTGTTTCATCCTTTAATCTGTGTAATCTTGTTCAAAATATCTGAATCAGACATCTAACAATAGAGAAAAAACAATGATAAAAGACAACCTTACCTATAAAATAATAGGCTGTGCTATGGAAGTACACAACAATCTAGGCCAAGTATTTCAAGAAGTTATTTACCAAAAAGTTAAAAAAATTGATTAGTCAATTAAACTCGTCGTATTATGCAATCAGAGTTTTAAAATGCCAGTTTAAACTTTAAGGTGGGAGACAATGACTAATTCCAAATCAAAAATTATAGGTGGGTTAGCTGAGAAAGCTAAACAAGATGTGTTAGGTGGGCTAGGTGTATTAGATATTCGAAGACAAGGTGTTGAAGCTGCAGTAACAAAGATGCAGGAAGAACAGCTAGGAGATGATGAAAAAAGGTATAAAAGTTTAGCTTATCCATTAACTTATCTGGTAATCCTAAACAAAGTAGTGGTGTATAATATAAGGTCAAATATCTTGAACATATGGAAGTATTTACAATGGCAAGTACGCCTGTAAAGATTGTAACAGGCAATTTGCATTAGAGCCAACTAATTGTATTTCCCAAATTAATTGATAATGTTAGAATCCATTAGCTGGTATTGCAAGGTTGATGTTTCTGAATATTGGTTACAAAAATATAATTCCATTCCTCAAGATATTGATATTAAAAGACAAATATCCAATTTTAACGCTTGCACCATGAGACAACGTCTCGTTAGAAAATTCTAATCATTGGGTTGGTATTTATCTTAATATAGCAATTCTTAATTATGAATGCTTAATTCTTAACGAAATTCGATATAAATATCAATTTGTTTTGATATAACTCATTCAATTGGGAAACTAATGCTAATATTATGTGTCACCACTACTAGTACTACCGATTTTAGCTCTTAATTCACATTTTAGGGATTTTCAAAGACTGCCATAACTGGAGTATGATCAGAAGGTCTTTCCAATTTTCGTGGTACAGTATCTATCGTGCAAGCAGTACATTTCAACTCAGAACTAGCTAAAATTAAATCAATACGCAATCCTCGATTGTGCTGAAATCCTCCATGTCGATAATCCCACCAACTAAAACCATCCTGTTCAAATAATCGAAAACAGTCTCGCAAACCTAAATCTAATAAACTTTGTAAAGCAGCTCTTTCTTTAGGACTAACTATAATTTTCCCTGCCCAAGCCTTAGGATCATAAACGTCAGCATCAGCAGGAGCAATATTAAAATCACCTAAAATAATAAATTTAGAATTTTGTTTCAGAGTTGTTTGTATATAATCATGCAAATATTTTAGCCAATTAAGTTTGTACTGAAATTTATCTGAATCAAGACTATTTCCATTAGGTACATATAAGTTTAAAACTTGTACTTCACCATAGTTTGCTCCCAATACTCTCCGTTGTGGATCATCCAAATTTGGCAAATCAGTAACAATTTCCTTAGCTGTTTGCTTACTTATGAGAGCAACTCCATTATAAGTTTTTTGGCCGGAAAAAATTACCTTATAACCACTAGCTTCTATTTCAGAAATTGGAAATAAGTCATCAGTTACTTTTGTTTCCTGTAAAGCCATTATATCTGGTTGATTTGTTGCCAACCAATCTAATAATTGTGATAAACGAATTCGTATCGAATTTACATTCCAAGTAGCAATTTTTAGCATATTTATTAAGTAATTTATATAATTAATTATTGATAGTAGCACAAATAAATGATAATTGAAACCATGACTGAAATCAGGGTACTGCATTAAAAATATTTTTAAAACATAGAATTATACACTTAACCATTGTTATATTATAGCTTTACATATACACATAAATTTAATTATGCTAGTCTAAATTAAACCAAATTTATAATCCTTCAGCAAGAACATTTAGAATCGGAAAAAATGATGGTTGGAAAAAATCAATGGATTTAGAAAGCATTATTTAATTGAATATTGCAAACCTATTTGCAATGAAACCGGATATTAAGAAAAATATGAAACAAGCAGAATCTCATGTATTTTATGCACCCAGTTAGCATCACCATTATAAAATTGCGGAACGTGGCGAAGGTGTTTTTTTGTATGATTCAGATGGTAAGCGTTATCTTGATGGCATCGGAGGTACGCATACCATTACTATTGGGCATGGCGTTCCTGAAATAGCTGATGCCATGGCTGCACAAGCACGTAAACTTTGCTTCACCCATAAAGTCCAATTTACCAATGAACCTCAAGAACAGCTTGCAAATGTCGTTGCTAAAATGGCCCCAAAAGAGATGGAGCATGTTGTTTTTGTGACTGGTGGTTCAACGGCTAATGAAATAGCTCTCCAAATTGCACGTTATTATTTTATGGAGCAAGGAAATACTAATAAATACAAAGCTATTGGTCGCTGGCACAGTTATCATGGTCGCACTAATGCCGCCCTATCTATGTCTGGCAACTTATTTGTTCAACGCGAAGATATGACACCCTACCAATTGGATTTTCCACATATTAATCCACCCCACTGTTACCAATGTCCTTTTGACTTTAATTACCCAAATTGTAAGTTTGCTTGTGCAATTGCTCTTGCTGAAAAGATAGAACAAGAAGGAGCAGATACAATAGCCGCTTTTATTGTTGAACCAATTATTGGTGAAGCCGGCAGTGCCATTGTACCGCTACCCGGTTATTATGAGAAAATTAGAGAAATTTGTGATTTTTACAATATTCTCTTTATTGCTGAAGAGGTGGTTACGGGTTTTGGACGAACTGGTAAAAACTTCGGTATTGAACACTGGAATACCAGATCTAATCACAACCGCAAAAGGGTTAAGTAGTGGATATGCACCAATTGGGGCAGTTATAATTCATCAACGTATCGTAGATACTTTTCTTAATGGAAATAGGGCTGGCATTCCAACATTTTTAACCTATTCTGGACACTCAATTAGTTGTGCTACCGCATTAGCTGTGCAAAATTACATTGCTAAACATAACCTTATTGAGCAATGTGCGATAATGGGCAAATATTTGAAACAAGAGTTACAAAAACTTGCTGGACGTGAAGTTTTAATTGGTGATGTCCGTGGCGAAGGCTTATTGATTGGTATTGAATTTGTTCAAGATCGAAAAAATCATAAGCCTTTTCCACGTTCAATAAAGTTGACCGAGACAATTATTAAAACCACTTTTGAACAAGGACTTATCATTAGAGGCAGATTTGGTACTGGAACTGGAAAAGATGGAGATCACATATTAATTTCTCTCGCTTTTATTATTACTGAGAATGAATGTGATGAGTTGGTTGCAATTTTAGAAGCTAGTATAAAACAAGTTGCTAATTTCCTTAATTTAGATAATTTAACAGTTGTTTAGGGAATGGAGCGAAGCGTATTTTCCCGAAACCAATCTAACATTATGTTCGTGTGCAGTATATAAGCATCAAAAGATGTATATTATTCATTGTGAATATGCAAATTAAGCGTATGATGTTAGTATTGAAGTTCATTAAGCATTATTAAGGTAATTGAGGGTAGTATATATGTTGGATGAGTTTACTGATTTTAATGAGAAGATTGTTGCGATTAAGGCGGAGATTGTGGAGATTTATAAAAGTCTTAACAAATCACCACAGCGGAAAGTCGCATGCGGCCTAATGTTCAATTGCCTAACCGGCTAACTTCCATAAAAAGTTTATAAAATTAAATAAGTTTAGAGTAACCACAAGAGATTACCCCTACCAATATCACTTAATAAGTTGATTTAACTCAAAAATAGGCATAAGGATAGCCAGTACAATAGTCAATACCATACCACCCATCAATAAAATTAATATCGGTTCAAATAAACCCAAAATAACTCCAATCAAACTCTCAAGTTCTCTCTCTTGCATGATAGCAGCACGTTCCAACATATTATCAAGCTTACCACTAGCTTCACCGCTAGCAATTAAATACACTGTCATCGGCGGAAATAAACCACTTTGCTCCAACGCATGATGCAAACTGCTGCCCTCTCTAACTTTACTCGTTGCATCATCTACCGCCTTACATATCAAACGGTTAGATAAAACTTTACTCGTGATACGCAACGCCTCTAACATTGGGACTCCACTTTCAGTTAAAATGCTCAGAGTGCGAGTGAAACGTGTTACCTGAGTACCTAATTCTAAACGTGATATTAAAGGTATTTGGAGTAAAATTCGGTGAAAAATGATTACCCACCGTTCAAACCGTAATAAATGGCGTAATCCAACTCCTACAGCTATTAAAAACAACAATACCCACACACCCCAACTTCGTAAAAAATCACTGACCGCAATTAAAGCTCTAGTTAGCCAAGGTAATTGTTGATTAATATTGGCAAAAACTTGTACTACTTGTGGCACTACATAAGCTAATAATCCTATTACAACTAATATTGCTACCCCACTTAACAACGCTGGATAAAATAGAGCTAATAAAGTCTTCTGCCTAATATACTGCCTATTTTCCGTATATTCAGCTAAACGTTCCAGCACTAAATCTAAATGTCCCGACTGCTCACCGGCAGCAACTGTAGACCGATAAACTGCTGGAAAAACTTTAGGAAAATCTTGTAACCCATCGGCTAAACTATGGCCTTCTAATACTCTTGAACGAACTGCCAACATCATACTCTTTAATTTGGTTTTATCAGTTTGTTCTGAGATCGCTCGTAAAGCCTCTTCCAACGCTAAACCCGACCGCACTAAAGTAGCTAATTGGCGAGTCAATAACGCTAAATCAGTAGCACTAATACTGGCTATACTTTGTTTACGTTTAGCGGCTGATACCTGATTTATAGTCAGTGGCACCAAATCTGATTCACGTAACTGTTGCCGAATTTGTCGAGCATTATCACCTTCCAATACTCCCTTACGAGTACTTCCAGATTTGTTCAACGCTATATATTCAAAAGCAGCCATATGATTAAAATTTTATAACTTGTATCAGCACTGGCAGATTGCTAGTAATGAGTGTCATGTCATTAGAATTATTTTCATTAATAGTAATCCTATCCATAAAATCCGTCTAATATTTATCTTGGAAAAGTAACATAAATAACGGTTGGAACCAAAAATTTAACCACCTAAAACTAATAACCTTTTTCATTGTGAAAATCAGGAAAAGGTATTTGATTGCCCATAACTGCCCAAATTAACCTAGCAATATTTTCTGGAGCAACAATAGTATAATAATTGTTAATATTAGCCAGTTTAGTTCTTAAAGTCTGACGAATTTTTTCATCACCGGTAAGATCAAAAATAATCTCGATTTTACTACTCATCGCCACCATTTCCTCCAGTTCAACTATTTTAACTTCATTATCTTGTGCTAATAATCGACCTGAAGTTTCTTTCAATTCTGCAACACAGATGATATTAATTCCATGCTCATCTAATTCCAACATTCGTTCTAAAAAAACCGATCCTACCCTGCCAAGCCCAACTATAGCTATATGTTCCATTAGAATTCCTTTGTTTTGAAAATTGTTTTTCCTTCTACTAAATTAGAACGTTTAGTTGATGGTAAATTACTCAAATCCAAACCAGCATCAACAGCAGTATAAATTGCCCGAAAAATATATTCATCATCAACATCTGGTTGTACAACAAAATCTAGTACCCTATGACTAGTTTCCGTCACAGCAACATTACGTTTCCAAGATTTTGGAATTTCATGTAGTTGCCATTGTTTAGTTGCGGTTGAAGTTACAAACCATAAATCTTTATCAATAGTTATCGTCAGCCAAATATCTACTGGAATAGTGCGAGCATTCTTCTCTATTAAGTCTAACTGGAATAATTCTCCAGCTACATATTTAGGTTTTAATCCAGCAAATTCTAATTGAGTCAATTCTATTTTACCCAATTTAAGGGTCTGCAATCTTCGCATAATTTGAGCAACTATATCACGCAACATTTCTTGGCGTAACAATTCGTCTTCCGCTCCCATAGCCAATACAGTTTTTTCATCAAACATATAATCACGCAATAAACTAATATTCTGTCTCTCCATTAAAATCGTATCATCTGGTTGGCGTACATTCATCTCAACCTTATAATTTAGCTCAAATTCTTCTTGTTTACCAGAAATTGAAGAAACGGTCAGTACTCTACGATCTATAATTTCATTACGCAAATAAACTATTGCCTGAGCTGCATTTGGATTAGATACAACTTGGATTCCTTGCTCAGTTAAAAGTCGTTTTACCTCACTAGCTATTTTACTAGAAGATTCCGAATTAATAGCAATAAAACTTATATCAAAATCGGCTGTACCACGTAAATTAAATCCACAACCATTTAAAACTAAAAGCAATATTAGATAAATTTTATTCATAAATTAAACTACTTATCATTATTCATTAACATTGGTAAAGCTGCTTGTAAATAAACCATCATTGACCATAAAGTTAACGCTGCGGCTATGTATAATAATACAAATCCAATTTCATAAATAGGTTGATCCAAAAATGGTTTTTCATATAACAACATTAATAAAGAAATCATCTGGGCTGTGGTTTTTACTTTGCCAATCACAGATACAGCTACTTTAGCTCGTTGCCCAATTCCAGCCATCCATTCCCGCAAAGCTGAGATAGTAATTTCTCGCCCAATAATTATTGCGGCTGGAATTGCTAACCATGGGGTAGGATGAGCTTGTACTAAAAATACTAAAGCCACAGCAACCATTAGTTTATCTGCAACTGGGTCTAAGAAAGCCCCTAATGCTGAGGTTTGATTCCAGCGTCTAGCTAAATAACCATCAAGCCAGTCAGTTATAGCAGCGAGGCCAAAAACAAGAGCGGTTATTACATTTGCGTCAGGTAAGTAAAACACACCTACAAAGATTGGAATCAAACCGATTCTGATTGATGTTAAAATGGTGGGAAAATTCATTATGTGCTGTATAATTATTTGAATGATATTTCAGATACAATATTTATTATATCATTGAAACCAATTACATTCAATTTGCCTAGTATCAATTTGCGTAATGGATTATATTTTAATATTTTATTTAACAACCAATGCTTTAGTAAGTCATCAACCACCACCAGAAATGGCAAAACAATATGTGGTTGAAATTTTATCGAAACCAGAGTTTACGACTAAGCGTGAAGAATATCGTTTACGGTACGTTGGGAATTCAATACCAGATGAAATAGAGAATTTTTCGGCTCCACTAAATTTTGGCAAACTAATCGCTCAATTAGCTGAAATATTGCTTTGGTTAGTAGTATTATTTGCTATAGTTGTAATTATTCATAGCTCTAACATACTGCAAAGAAGACCAAGGTTATTTAAACCAATTGGTGCAAAATATTCAACTACGCTAGTAGAAGATAAGATAGTCAAGCCTATATGTGTAAATGTTTCACAACAAGCATGGCAATTATGGCAAGCTGGTGATACGTGTGCTGCCATAAGTTTATTGTATTGCAGTGCATTATCAGTATTACAAAAACGTGATGCTCTAAAAATTACGGACAATATTACGGAAAATGAATGTATTAAATTAGTGAAACTTAAACAAGCCGAAAAATTAGTTGATTATTTTACTGATTTAACCCATACTTGGCAAGATATTGCTTATGCAGGCCGACAACCTGATGCTGATAAAGCAAAAGAATTATGTGAAAAATGGCAACAACATTTTGGGTAGGATAATTGCTCAACTTAATACCATATTTTAATATAGTTGAGCAAGATTATCTACTACACAAATCCAATCCTTTCTGGGCAATAATTGC
The DNA here is from genome assembly GCA_030627125.1 of Thioploca sp. Classification (GTDB taxonomy): domain Bacteria; phylum Pseudomonadota; class Gammaproteobacteria; order Beggiatoales; family Beggiatoaceae; genus DRQV01. Next base: position 3,687 of record DAOUSR010000075.1, on the reverse strand, counting down.
CATATCAAACCCATCTTGCAAAATTATATCTATTTTTGAATAATTACCAGTTGCAATTGCTAATTCATTGATGGCATAAGTTTTACCTTCAGTTGTAAACGTAACCATACCGGGTGGAATACATTTTAAATTTCCTTTAGATACCGTAAAAGGCCATTTTTCGTATTCTTCTTTTTTAATCGGCAAAGGAGGAGTTTTACCAAGTTCTAAAATTTGTTGGTTATAATAAGCTAGTTTTTTTTGATACTTTTTATTATTTGGAAATAATTCAAGTAAATTAGCATATCCCCTTAAATTAGCTTCTATTTTTGCTGCTGGTATATTGCGTAATTTTTTCAGTATTTTCTTTTCTTTAGCTTTAATAAGCCTAAATTTAGCCCGTTTAACAAGTGCTAATAACTTAGGATTATTAAAAAATTCTGATTCAGTTACGAAACTAATAGCTTGTTCGTATTTACGGGAATTTATTAATTTAGATGTTTTTTTGATTGTTTGCTTAATTTTTTTATTTCTTGTTCTTATTTCTTGAGCAGTTGTTGCTTGAACAATCAAAGTTTTTATCCTACAGTCAGAATTAACCTGATCTATATTAGCTTTAATAACTTTGCTATATTTTCCACTTTCATACCAATTTTTTAGACGTTTAAAATTCTTATCAACATGTTTTTTTGCTTTTGCTACAAGCTCCTTTATTTCTGCTATTTCAAAAGGCTCTGCTAAATAATAAGCTTCCATATACTTACCTTCTTTAATAAGCAGTGGAACTTTATTTAAAACTATAGCTATTTGCTCTTTTTTTAATTTATCCTTAGCATTTTCAAATAACTGTCTAATATCAGCATCGAAAGATACATAAGGCAAACTTTGATTAACAACTTCTTGATATTGATTATCATTATATAAATATTGTAATTCGTTAAATATATCTGTACGCACGACAAGATATTCCTGTTTTTTGCTATTTTCTGTTTCTTTATTAGAAAATGCAGTCATTTTTTCAATATCTTCTCCGATATATAATTGATACAATAAAGTTCTAGCACTAAATAAATTTTCCTCAGTTTCATATTTTAATGAATAAATTGCTAATAATATAGCCATTAAAATTACTATAACCTTAGTACTGATAAGATAATTAACATGGATAAATTTATGTAAAAAATCTTGCATAGGTGGTGATATAAGAATTGCAGCAGCAATTAAACTTATACCAGCAAAAAACAATGTCATTGCTATAATTATACCTATAAACAATAATCCAATGACAAATATCCAATTAATAAATCGAAGTATATATTTCACTATTTTAAAATTAAGATACAAAAAAATAATTAAGTAATTTAAATACTGGTATTACTATACTTAAAAAACATGATTAGGTATTTCATAATCACCAATATTCTGTAATAAATTGCCAATATCAAACATACGATAAATAACAATGGTTCGGACAGTTTTTAAACATATTATAGTAGGTGGATAAGCGGAGCGTCATCCACTTAAACTTAGCTAAAATTTTAAGTTAATCTACATTTATAATATCTAATACTTACAATACCTGACTTATTTCAAAACTGTCCGAACCATTGATTTATCTTAAAGTTCATTAAGAATTAAGCATTCATAATTAAGAATTGCTATAGCTCAATTGTACCATATTAAAGGTAAATTTGATTCTTTACTTACCCAAAATTTGGAAAAGGTTACATTTTTCTGAACTTGTTTGATATAATTGTGTCCAAATTATAACACAAAGAACTTATGTCCTTACCAAAAAAAGAAGTTGAAAAAATTGCCAATTTAGCTCGGATTGCATTGACCGAATTGGAAATTGAAACTTATACCCAACAATTATCTGCTATTCTAGCATTTGTTGAGCAGATGAACGCTGTTGATACTACAGGTATTATACCTATGGCACATCCACTTGATGCTGTAGCTAGATTACGTGAAGATGTGGTATCTGAAACTAACCAACGTGATAACTTTCAAGCTATAGCACCTCAAGTGAAAAATGGTTTATACTTAGTTCCTCAAGTTATTGAATAATAATTAAATTGAACTTGATAGATTATTGCAATCTGTCAGGTATCTAAAATCTCAAATTCAGTTTCAAATAATATGCACACTAAAACTATCACCGAACTTGCTTTAGGATTACGTCAGCGTGAATATTCCAGCGTTGAATTGACTCAATATTTCTTAGAACGAATAGCAAAATATGATAATCAATTAAACAGTTTTATCACTGTCACCAATGATAGTGCATTAGCAGAAGCTGCTGTTGCTGATAAACATTTAGCCGCTGGTGAAGCCAATATTTTAACTGGTATTCCATTAGCTCATAAAGACCTTTTTTGTACTAATGGAGTTAAAACTTCCTGTGGTTCTAAAATGTTGGACAATTTTATTGCTCCCTATGATGCTACAGTAGTGGAAAAATGTAAGGCTGCTGGTATGGTCATGTTGGGTAAAACCAATATGGATGAATTTGCTATGGGTTCCTCCAATGAAACCAGTTTTTATGGCCCAGTCAAAAATCCTTGGGATATTAACACTGTACCCGGTGGTTCTTCTGGTGGTTCAAGTTCTGCGGTGGCAGCTAGTTTAACTCCAATTGCCACTGGAACTGATACTGGTGGTTCAATTCGGCAACCTTCAGCATTATGTGGAGTGACAGGCTTAAAACCAACTTATGGTTCAGTTTCACGTTATGGAATGATTGCTTTTGCTTCCAGTTTAGATCAAGGTGGGCCAATAGGACATAATGCCGAAGATGTTGCGTTATTGCTAAATGTGATGAGTGGGTTTGATAAACGTGATTCTACTTCTATAGAGCAAACGCCACCAGATTATACTGCTAATTTAACTAAGAGTATTAAGGGCTTAAAAATTGGTCTGATAAAAGAACATTTTAATGATGGTCTGGATGCCAAAGTAAGTAAGGTTTTAGATAAATCTATCAAAGAATTAGAACAAGCCGGAGCAATTTTTCAAGAAATAAGTCTGCCACATTCGCATCTATCAGTACCTATTTATTATATCATTGCGTTGGGAGAATGTTCTTCTAATTTATCTCGTTATGATGGAGTACGGTTTGGGCATCGCTGTGCTGATCCGCAAGATTTGTTAGACTTGTATAAGCGTTCGCGGGCGGAAGGATTTGGGGCAGAAGTTAAACGGCGGATTATGCTGGGTACTTACGTTTTATCGGCTGGTTATTATGATGCGTATTATTTGAAAGCTCAACAAATTCGTCGTTTAATCAGTGAGGATTTTAAAGCAGCTTTTAACCAAGTTGATGTGATTTTAGGGCCAACCACACCTACTACCGCATTTGCAATTGGGGCTAAGATGGATGATCCAATTACTATGTATCTATCTGATATTTATACTATTGCTTGTAATTTAGCTGGTTTGCCCGCTATGTCAATTCCGGCCGGTTTTGCGGATAACATGCCAGTAGGTTTACATTTAGTTGGTAATTATTTGGATGAAGCGAGGATATTAAATATTGCTCATCAATATCAACAGATTACAGATTGGCATAAGCAAAATCCAGTTGGGTTTGATTAGCATAATGAAAGAGCAAAAAATGCCCAAATTGTGGAAGCTTAGAAACAAAGATAATAAGCAAGTACGACACATCTGTGTAGGCTCAATGCCATTAAGTTAAGAAGTATTATT
>DAOUSR010000049.1 GCA_030627125.1 Thioploca sp. | reverse complement strand
TTAATTATGAATGCTTAATGAACTTCAATATAAATATTAAGTCGTTAAGTTGTATTTATATAGCTCATTCAATCGGGAAATGCTATAATTCTGCAAAACTATTCATAAATCATCTTCCACCATTAGTTTTACCATTTTCTTAAATTGACGGTGAAATTCCAAAATTTCATCTTCAAATATACGCATTTTTACGCTTGAATACTGATTATTTCCAGAACGACTGGTTTGATCAATAACCAGATATTTACTCCCATTTTCTGACTCTTTTAATTCAATAAAATAATTATGAGTACCAGTTGAAATCCTTGTTTTATTTAATACTTTTCTTTTTACATCGTTTGTATTATTGTCAGGTAAAAGGTCTTTTTGCATTTTTATTTCCAATAATTGTGTTGTTATTAGTTTAATAATATTATAATATCATAATTTTGATAAAAATTGTTTAAACAGGAGTCCAAAATTTATTTTGTAATTTGCTAAACTAAAGTTTGGATTTCTATTTGTTTGAAAAAATTATTAGGAGATTGGATTGTGGAAATATTTTTACTTAAAATTCAAGCATTAATATCAAATCCTTTGTTTCAAGGAACATTAACAGTTATTGCAATGTTATTTTACTTCCGAGATAATTTCAGACAAAAAGATATTTCCGAATCTAAGAAGAAGACTTCATGATTTTCCAATTTCCAAACTAACTACAATCAACATGTAATCTACGAACACCGTATGTTTAATGTCCGAGGTTTACGCACGCAAGGCACTTTTACGTTGCAGTTGGAGAAGGTGTTTGTGGATATGAATTATTAACTATTATAATTTCCAAAAAGAATTCTGAAATACAAATAATATGGCAATGTTTAGTAAAATTAACCCAATATGCTTGTATTGGTTACGAAGGATTAAAAAAAGATTATAAACTTTCTTGGTTGCAACATTTACGTGGACATAAATTCCGTGACACTGAAGATCAACAAACCATTCTTAACTTTCACTGGCAGCTACAAATCATCATCCCAATTGAATGAATTATATCAATCACAAAGTCGGAAAAACCAAAACTTCATTAATATGTTTAGCTCCAGTAATCAACATCAATAAACGATCTAATCCTATTGCTACCCCAGAACAATCCGGCAAACCAGCTTCCAAAGCAGCTAAAAAATCCTCATCTAATGGATAAGTTGGTAAATTAAGTTTTCTTCTGGTAACTAAATCTTGGTTAAAACGTTGGCGTTGTTCTATTGGATCAGTTAATTCATAAAAACCATTTGCCAATTCAATTCCTTGTATATAAACTTCAAACCGTTCGGCTAATTGAGGATTATCTATATTTTTCCGGGCTAAAGCTGCCTGACTTGCTGGAAAATTTTGGATAATAGTAGGACGATCTTGACCTAATTTAACTTCAATCTGCTGTGAAATAATTAATTGTAAACAAGCATCTCTATCTAAAGATTGTGTATCTTGCATATTTTTCACATATTTTTGTAACTCTGTTAAAGAAGTATCTAAAGGATGCAAACCAGTATATTGTTCAAAGACACTACAATAATCCAAACATTCCGCCGGGCCACAATGCAACAATGTCTGGAAAAACTCATCAACTTCTTTAATTAAATCAGCTTGTTTAAATCCAGGTTGATACCATTCTAACATGCTAAATTCAGGATTATGCCAACGCCCAGCTTCATCATTCCGAAAAACTTTAGTAATCTGAAAAATAGCCCCACTACCAGCGGCTAATAAACGCTTCATGGCTAATTCTGGGGAAGTTTGTAAAAATAGTCGAGTCTTATCAGAATAATTAGCATATAAAGGTTCAATTGTTGGTTCGGGGACGCTGGCAACAGATAAAATGGGAGTTTCTACTTCTAATACTTGTCTGTCTGCAAAAAAATTCCGAATATCTTGATATAATTTAGTGCGTAATTGCAACATTTCTAAACTAGCTGTTGGTCGCCAAGTCATAATTTAATCCAAATTTTTATCGATATATTCACATTCATCAGAAATTACGCAGGATTGACATCTTGGCTTACGAGCTATACAAGTATATCTACCATGTAAAACCAACCAGTGATGAGCATTGAGCAGATATTTTTTGGGTACATTAGTTAATAACTCAGTTTCAACTTGTAAGACATTTTTTCCTGGGGCTAAACCAGTGCGATTAGAAATTCTAAAAATATGCGTATCAACTGCAATAGTAGGTTCACCAAAAATAGTATTTAAAATTACATTAGCTGTTTTACGCCCTACTCCCGCTAATTCTTCCAGTTCTTTTCTATTATTTGGTACTTCGCCATTATGCTTTGCTACTAATAGCTCACAAGCCTTGATTATATTTTTAGCTTTAGCATTATATAACCCAATGGTTTTAATGTATATTTTTAATTTTTCTTCTCCCAAATCGAATACAGTTTGAGCAGTGTTGGCTACTTTAAATAGTTTGGGGGTAGCTTTATTCACTCCTTTATCAGTGGCTTGAGCCGATAAAATGGTTGCTATTAATAATTCAAACGGAGTAGTATAATCCAATTCTATAGCTGGATTGGGATTGTGGGATTGTAAATTTGCAAATAATTTTTGACGTTGTTTGGCATTCATTTTGTATATTATTTAGGTAATGTGATACTTGATATTTTAAAAAATATAGTCTATATATACTATTAGAATAAAAATTTAAAACCGAATTATGCTAATAAAATTTGTTGGATCATTAGAGGATTAAATTATGAAATACCTTAAATATATAATACTAATACTAATTTTTAATAATCCAGTTAATGCCCAAGATATACAAGTAAATTTTGATTACAGCTATATGTATGGAATTAGCATGGAAAAAATCCAATTTAATAATATTATTGTTAGATTCCCGGATTATACGGCCCCAGAATTATTTTCGCTAGAAAATTTACCTTATATTGAAGATATTTACAATATTCCATTTACGGTATGTCGCTACAATTCTGGCAGGTTATATTTATTGCCCCAATTAGCACCTGAAGAACCTTATTGTAATATTGCAGGAGGTTTGAATTTATCTAACAGTTATGGTATTAGTTTAGAATTTGATAAAATCCAAATTAATAATATTATTATTACTAATGAAGCTGTTCATGATACTACTTTTGAAGCTGTTAATGATACTACTAATGAAGCTGTTCATGATACTACTTTTAAGTTTAATTTTGATAAATTACAGTTTGAACAAGATGATGGCATAATATTATTATCAGCTTCAGCACCTAATAATATACGTATTATACTAGACTGGAATATAAAATTGCCAGAATTAGACGCTCATTTAACTGGCCCTATCGCTCCCTATTCGCTTGAATATTTTCACCTTTATTTTAATGATATTTATAATAATGGTGGTATTGCGACGCTTAATGTTGGTTATGAAGAATTTGAAACTAGACCTGAGATAGTTACGATATTACCACCAATAATTGATTTTGAGACTCAGCAACGAGATACAACTTTACGACCTGGATTGTATCGATTTACCGTCCAACATTTTTATGGTAATGGTAACTTACTTGATTCAAATGCTACGGTACGTTTACAGATTGGAGATGAACCAAATGAGCATTTATTTGTACTACCTAACTATGAAGGTCTCGAATTATTAGGAGAAATGGATATTTGGATAGTATTTGAATTAGTTGTACTGGATGATAGGACGGTAACAGTTAATCCTATACAACGTTATGAACTTGGTGTCAGTCCACATGAAATCCGTTGAACTCTTAAATGAGGGTATCCATAATCGGATTACCCTCATAAATCTATCATTTAGGGCCAATAGCCTTAAGCTAGATTAATGACCAACAATATCTTCCAAGGCAAATATCTCATCTCTATATTTCCAATAAAAAAGCAAAGTTTTATGGACTGTTTTTACCACAGCTCGTGGGGTAATTGTCGCACCGGTAAATTGGTCAAAAACTCCACCATCTCGTTTGACTTTCCAACCTGATTCTGTTGGGTTAAGTAAGGAATGGCCATTAAAACCCAACACCCATTTAGAACGACGTAATTCAACTGCATCGCCTAAGCCGGGAGTTTCCTGATGCGATACGATGCGAACTCCAATCAATACCCCAGCATAATCAACCGCAATTAACATATTGATACGGCCATTATAACCATCAGGTACTGTGGGAGTTAATATTGCGGCGATAGGCTGGCCAGCTTTTCTAGCTCGATGGATTGTTAAACTGTTATCAACACCTAACTTACTAGGAATTTTTTTCACATCAGTAAATAAGTCATTATCATATCTATCTGCCGGAACCAGAGCAGTTAAAGTACGTAATAATGCTTCTCGTTCATTAGTTTTAATTTGTTGAACCGTTGCTTGATAACTGAAAGCTACTAATCCACCTCCCAGTACAGCAAAAATAGTTAAAATACTAGCAGTTCTTAATACTGATAACATAAATTAATGTCCAAATACTTGAGGTTGAGTATAGTAATCAATAACTGGAACTGCCATATTCATTAATAAAATAGCAAATGCCATCCCATCTGGATAGCCTCCCCAAGTGCGAGTTATATAAATCAATAAACCAATTCCAACTCCAAATACTAATCTACCTTGATTGGAAGTTGCGGCAGTTACTGGGTCAGTAGCAATGAAAAAAGCTCCAACAATGGTTGCTCCAGTGAAAATATGAAATAAAGGCGATGGATATAAATCTGGGTCAATTAAGAAAAATATTATTGAAATAACAAATAATCCAGTCAATACTGCAATTGGAATATGCCAACTGATAACTCGTTTATATATTAGCCAACAACCACCTAATAAAAAAACCATATTAATCCATTCCCAACCTTTAGCACCTAAAAAACCAAACATTGGTTTAGCTTTGATTTCATAAACTGTGTGAAATTGCCCTAATTCAGTTTTCATTGTATCCAGCACCGTAGCTCCAGTAAAGCTGTCTAGTGTCAATCCACCAGTAGGATGACCATAAAAAATAATACTAAGGCTATCTAATATCCCAGTATAACTATGACCCAAGGTTGATAAAGCTGGCCACTGTGTCATTTCGACTGGGAATGAAATAAGGAGTACTATATAACCAACTACAGCCGGATTAAACGGATTATAACCAAGCCCGCCATACAAATGTTTTGCAAATATAATTCCGAATGCGGTGCCGACCACAGTCATCCACCAAGGTAAGAATGGTGGTAATGCGATTGCTAATAGAAAAGCTGTAACTAAGGAACTATAATCTGTCAAGGAAGGTAATATTGGTCGATTGCGTATCCATAAGATGATAGCTTCACAGATTAATGCTGTTACACATGCTAGAGTAATAGTTATGATAACTCCAAAACCAAAAAAATACATGTATAAAGCAATGCCAGGAAGTAGAGCATATATCACTTGACGCATTATTTTTGCAATACTGTTACCTTGGTGAATAAATGGAGCAGTTGAAACTTTAAATAGCATAATTATAGAGTATTTTTATATATTAAAATGAGCTATGTATTAATAAAAAATTGATAATAATAAAATAGTTGTATAAAATTAATGGCAATTGCCCTTGCTAGTTCGTAGAGATAATTTCTTACAAATATAGTACTGGTTAAAAAGCTTTAACCTTGTCATTAACTAAAATCACATGCTTACCTTTTTGAGTTAGAAAAAATAAACCAGCTTCTTTAGATTTTTCTATTAATTTATTATTACTTACCATACTGGCTATAGCACCATAGAGTTTTTGTTTTTTATGATATGGAAATAAAGTTCTAAAATTTGGTAATTTTCTTTCTAGCATTTCATCAATTAAACTAGGATGAGCTTTTTGCTTAACCTCGATAATAGCGACACTATTTTTATTAACTAACACTATATCAAACTCATCTTGCAACTTGCCTTTATACGAAGGTAAATTACGATAAATAATATCAAAATGTATATCTCCCAAATAAGTGTCATCAATCAAACTGCGATAAAAAAACTCCTCAGCAGAATCACCTTGATTATTTGCAATATTACCCACTAGCATTGCAACTTTATCTACTTTTGCTGAAGTTTTAGCCAGTTGAGCATCAGTTTTGGCTAGTTGAGCATCGGTTTTAGCTAGTTGAGCATCAGTTTTGGCTAGTTGAGCATCAGTTTTAGCCAGTTGAGCATCGGTTTTGGCTAGTTGAGCATCGGTTTTAGCCAGTTGAACATCAGTTTTCTTTTGTTGCTCAGATACTTCTGATACCATTTTTACTACTCTAGAAATCTCAGCTTGAGTCTTTGCAAATTGTATCTCATTTTTTTGTTGAGCTATTGCTAAACTAGCAACTAATTCTTTCAATTCTTTATCAGTCATTTTGAACTACCTTTTGGTGATTATCATATTTTAATGTCTTCGATTAAACTAATTTCTATTGTAGTCGAAATAATATTTGTTATTTTAAATCCATCATTAAGCACAGTTTCAACAACTAATAATCTTTCTGGCATAGCTTGGCGGCAATTTTGAAGAATTTTAATCACTTGCTGATCATTCCAATTATGCATTGAGAAAAAACCAGCTGTAATTTGTAAAATGGTTTCGATAGGAGAAACTTGATTATCAGTTATATTCATACGAATATTATTATATAGTAATTTTGGCAATTATACTAGATTTAACCACTCATAGTTCCTATCCAAAAGTTTTTAATAGGTCATTTCAAAATGTTGTAATATTCCAGCAATTTCTGCATATATTCCGCAAGGTAATTAACTAAACTTTCTTAAAAGTAACATTATTCAATGAAAAAAGATATAATATTATATTTTATAAATAAAAATTGATTTTTAGGCGAAAATTAAGGACAATGGTTCGGACAGTTTTTATAACATATTGTTATTAAAGTAATTTTTTATTTCATAGTAAAATAATAAAACATTTAAATTTCAATAAGTTATGATTTTAACTAGGCTTAATTTTCAAAAACTGTCCGAACCATTAAAGGAATGAAACCTAAATAACTTTCTCATTTTAGGCTTGAATGTTCAAACCTGCCAGGTTTAATTTCGGATTTTATTAAATCATGATTCCTAAGTTCTTGTATTGATATAATTCATCCAATTGAGAAATACTATATATTAAATCAATACCTTCGCCAAAGTCAGGAGTTTCGGGAAATACGCTTCGTTCCCGAAACAACCAGCAAATTGACGTAGGTTTTTAGATAAATTTTAATGCGGTCGCCCTGATGCTGACGCACATTCTTAAAAATAATCAAACTATTCCAAGTAAAATTCCTTGATAACCTAAAATCTACCACCAATAGACATCCTATCTAAAACTTAAACTTACTTAGGAAATTTAATGTCAAATCCTGATTTTATGCTGGTTCGCAAAGTCCATATTCCCAATTTAAACCTTGAAGTTGAAGAATATATTCACCCTGCAACCGGGGCTAAACACTTACATTTAAACGCTGATGATAGCAACAATGTGTTTTTAGTAGCTTTCCTAACCGTACCAGAAGATTCAACTGGAGTAGCTCATATTCTTGAACACACCAGTCTGTGTGGCAGCAAAAACTATCCAGTGCGAGACCCCTTTTTTTGGATGACTCGGCGTTCTTTAAATACATTTATGAATGCTTTCACCAGTAGTGATTGGACAGCTTACCCATTTGCCAGTCAGAATAGCAAAGATTTTGACAATTTATTGCAAGTGTATCTGGATGCTACATTTTTTCCTAACTTAAATGAACTAGATTTTGCTCAAGAAGGCCATCGGGTTGAATTTAAAGAGCCTAATAATCCTGATTCAGAATTAGAATACAAAGGGGTAGTCTTTAACGAAATGAAAGGTGCCTTGAGTTCATCGACAAGTCTGTTATGGCATGAACTGTATTCACATCTGTTTCCAACTATTACGTATCATCATAATAGTGGCGGTGATCCTAAAGATATTCCAAATTTAACCCACGAGCAGTTAAAAGCTTTCCATGCGACTCATTATCATCCATCCAATGCCATTTTTATGACTTATGGTGATCGGCCAGCCGCAGAACATCAGCAGAAATTTCAACAACATGCGTTGCAACATTTTCAAAAGCTAGAGTTGAATTTACGAATTCCAGATGAGAAGCGTTACCAATCTCCACAACATGTGACTTCTTACTATCCGGTTGATAAAAGGGAAAATAGATTGCATAAAACCCATATCATATTAGCCTGGTTGTTGGGTAACAATAACGATATTAAAACAGTAATGAATGCCAATTTACTGGCCGGAATTTTGCTGGATAATAGTGCTTCACCACTGCGTTATGCGTTGGAAACTACTAATTTAGGTACTGCTCCTTCGCCACTCTGTGGTTTTGATGATAGCATTCGGGAAGGAATTTTCATGTGTGGTTTGGAAGGTTCTGATCCAGATAAAGTTGATGAAGTGGAAGCATTAATTTTACAAGTGCTGAACAATATTATCGATAAACCAGTGCCGCAAGACCAAATCGAATCAGTTTTGCATCAGATCGAATTAAGTCAACGAGAAATTACTGGCGATAGATTTCCCTACGGATTAAATTTATTGGTAAATGTGTTAGCACCAATGCTGCACGGTGGCGATCCAGTGGCATTGTTAGATATTGATCCAGCACTGGCAACATTACGAGAAAATTGTAAAAATCCAGAATTTATTCCTAATTTAATCAAAGATTTATTGTTGAATAATGGGCATAGAATCCGCTTAGTAATGGCTCCAGATGGTGAATTAACAGCGAAACAACTTGCGGAAGAACAAGCTAAATTAGCTGCCATGAAAGCGGCTATGACAGAAGATGAAAAGACCAAAATAATTGAGCAAACTGCTGCATTAGAAGCTCGCCAACATCAGGAAGAAAATCCAGAATTATTACCTAAAGTTGGTTTGGAAGATATAGCGGATGATTTAAAAATTCCAGAAGGAACTGCTAAACCAATTAATGATTTGCCAACTACATGGTTTGCTCGTGGTACCAATGGTATGGTATATCAAACTTTGGTGATCGATTTGCCAGATTTAGAACCAGAATTGTTGGATGTATTGCCATTATTCTGTGATTGCATGACTGAATTTGGTTGCGGAGAGCAAGATTATCAAGAAGTGGCCAAACGACAAGCAGCAGTAACTGGTGGTATTTATGCTCGGTCTTCCTTACGAGGCGATATAAATGATGCCCAAAAAGTCCGGGGGGTATTTACTCTTTCAGCCAAATCTTTGGTGCGTAATCAAGCTAAACAAGCTGAATTATTGCGAGATACTTGGGAACAAGCTAGGTTTGATGAATTGCCTCGTCTACGGGAATTAGTCGCTCAAATTAGAGCTGCCAGTGATAATAGTGTTACTGCAAGAGGGCATAGTTTAGCTATGTCAGCTTGTAGTAGTGGCATTAGCCCAACCGGAGAATTTAGTCATCGTTGGCATGGTTTGGCTGGCTTGCAAAGTCTGAGAAAATTAGATGATAGCTTGGACGATACAGATAAATTGGCAGAATTGGCTGCGAAAATGAAGCAAATTCATAGTAAATTATTAGAAGCTCCTCGGCAATTGCTAGTAGTAAGCGAACAAGAACATCAAGCTACCATTGCGAAATCATTTGGTGAATTGGATTGGAACAGTAAACCACAGGCAATAAATTTATTTAAACCTGAAGCCAGCAAAAAAAGAATTAAACAAGTTTGGACTACTAATACCCAAGTGAATTTCTGTGCTAAAGGATACTCAGCTGTACCGATTGGTCATGCTGATGCACCAGCTTTGGTAGTATTAGTCAACTTTTTACGCAATGGCTATTTGCATCGAGTGTTGCGGGAACAGGGTGGGGCTTATGGTGGTGGAGCTGATTATAATGGTGATAGTGGAGCCTTCTGTTTTTATACCTATCGTGATCCTCGCATCATTGATACTATGACCGATTTTGATGGTTCGTTAGAATGGTTGCAGAAAAATGAGCATGAAGCTCGGACTTTGGAAGAAGCAATTATGGGCGTAATCAGTCGAATTGATAAACCTGGTTCTCCAGCTGGTGAAGCTATTACTAGTTTTTTTAGTAGTTTACATGGCAGAACTCCAGAATGGCGGCGGGATTTTCGTCTGCGAGTAATAAAAGTTACCATAGATGATTTAAAACGGGTTGCCGCAACTTATTTACAACCAAAATTGGCAAATATAGCTGTTGTTACTAGTCCTGAGAAATTAGCTAGTGTGTCTAGTTTAAGATTGATACATAAGATATTGTAAGTTTTATAGTCTGCTTGACAGATTCTAGTTTGGGATGGGAGCTATATTTTCCATCTCAACTGTATGGCTATAAATATTTTTACAAATTTAAGTTGACATCATAATAATAATCCTGTTAGTCTATTTTTAATAATTATTCTAATCAAGGAGATGACAAATATATCCACAATTGCGTCTGTTTTATTGAGATTAGCTTTAGTAATATGTTATATATTTGGCTCCATAACCTACGCTCAAACCCCCACCCAATGTGATAGCATCTACGCCATTCACGATAAATCAGTCGAAGACAGTAGAATTTTTTCCTATAATCTTAATGATAATAGTTTTAATTTATTAGGGCCTTTATATACTGGTACTGACTTAGAAGGATTGGATGTACATCCTTCCACCAAAATTCTATACGCTAGCACTGGTCAGCTAGATTCTCAATTATATACAGTAGATTCAATTTTTGGAACTCTGTCATTGATTGGTAATATCGGGTTCGATAATGTCAAAGGATTAGCGTTTCACCCTGACGGACAATTATGGGGTAGTTCGGATCAAGGTTTATTGCAGATTGATATTGATACCGGAATTGGTATTATACTTGGTCCAGTTCCCAGTTCTATTAATAGTTTAGCCTGGAATCAAGAAGGCACTAAACTCTTTGCCACTACTAATACTCATCCGAATTCAAGTACACTTTGGGCATATGACAATGAGTGGCGTGTTGTCTGTGAAGGTTTACCTAAAAAAGTAGAAAGTTTAGAAACAACTCCAGATGGTTTGTTAATTTATGCTTTTCATAAAGATTCTGAGCTGGGGATTCATACATTTGATGTCAATAATTGTCAAACCATAACCGATGATCGGGTTATTACTCCTTTCAACGATATTGAAGGGATTGCTTGGCCTATTTGTGGTGAGCTTTCTAATTTAGATTATTTACGAACTTATCTTAATGGACTTGATGGAGTAACCCAAGTTGATATTCAGTCTTCTGGTGCTATTGCTGTCACTCAAAATGGTGAAATTCATCAAAGCCAATTAGCAGAAACGGTTATTCCTGGTGAACCACCTGTTGATGCTCAACTAGTAATGACTCCTATTGTTGATCAAAATGGTGATGGAATTGATGATTTTCAAATCACGTATCCTAGTGGTGATCAACAAGTTGTGTATTATTTAGGAATTCAAGAAGAGATTCCTGAAGAATGTAAAAATTTAGTAATTCCTCCTATTGATCCAACCGTAATTAGCATTCCGTCTTTAGTAACCGAATTTTTATACACTGGTTCAGACCCAATTCAAACTGGTGTTGCTTCCGGTACAATTAATTTGGAACATGCTGCAACAATTCGTGGTTTAGTTACTGATGTTGCTGGTGATATTTTATCTAATGTAATTATTACTATTAAAAATCATCCTGAATATGGTCAAACAATTACCACTTGTGATGGTAGTTTTAATATGGCTATTAATGGTGGTGGTACTTTAACAGTTAATTATCAGAAAGCTGGTTATTTACCGATTCAACGCACCGTTTCAACAGTATGGCAACAATATGCCGTGTTGGATGATGTGGTGATGACTGAGCTTGATCCATTGGTAACAGCAATTGATTTAACGGCCGATATTCCAATTCAAGTTGCTAAAGGTAGTGTGGTTACTGATGTAGATGGTAGTCGTCAAGCAGTAGTTCTGTTTCCACAGGGTGTAACTGCTACAATGACTTTACCAGATGGTTCTACTCAATCTTTGACTCAGTTGGATGTGAGAGCTACTGAGTATACGGTTGGAGAAAAAGGGCCTGAAGCTATGCCAGCACCTTTGCCACCAGCTAGTGCTTATACTTATGCGGTTGATTTGAGTGTTGATCAAGCGATTGCGGCTGGGGCAACTAGAGTTGATTTTAGTCAGCCAGTTCCTTTGTATGTAGATAATTTCCTTGGTTTTCCGGTTGGTGGGATTGTGCCAGTTGGTTGGTATGATTCTGTTAGGGGAGCTTGGATTCCTTCTGATAATGGTCGGGTTGTAGAGATTATTAGTATAGTTGGTGGTTTGGCTGTGTTGGATGTGGATGGTAGTGGTCAAGCTGCTAGTAGTTCTGCTCTGGCTGAACTTGGGATAACTGACGATGAAAGACAACAATTAACTAAATTATATAGTCCGGGTAAAAGTTTATGGCGTTCTCCTATTCCGCATTTTACACCTTGGGATTGTAATTGGCCTTACGCTCCGCCTGAGGATGCAACACCACCATCACCAGAAGAAGAACCAAAAACTAAAGATGAGGATAATCCTGATAAGACTTGTGAGGAAAAAGGTTGTATTATTGAAGCTGAAAGTCAAGTTTTGGGTGAAACTCTAGCAATTACTGGTACATCTTTTAGCTTAAATTATCGTAGTAATAGAGTACGAGGATATAAAGTACCATATTCTTTAGAAATTTCTTTGCGTGGCGATTCTGTTCCAAATAGTCTCAAAATGATTGCATTAGAAGTTAATATTGCAGGCAAGCAATTTAAGGAATACTTTCCACCTTCAACCAAAAAAACCACTTTTATTTGGGATGGTTTAGATTCTTTTGGTCGTTACGTACAAGGTCGTCAAGATGCTAGAATTCATATTGGTTATTCTTATGAAATGGTTTATACGCAACCTAATGATTTTGAAAAAAGTTTCGGGAGATTAGCAAATAATACGATTGCTGGCCTTAAAAGAGGAAGGAAAAATTTTACTATATGGCAAAATCCTTTTACTAAATCCTTAGGAGCATGGTATCCAACAGGTATTGGGTTAGGCAGTTTTAATTTGAATGTTCATCATGTTTATAACCCAATTACTAAAACTTTATATCAAGGAAATGGAAGTACAAGAGGTGCAAGAGCTAATCGTGTTAGGCACTTAAATGGTTTATTGGTAGAAGAATTTGCTGGGCAATATAATAGATATGGTGGGTTTAGTGGTGATGGTGGACCAGCAACAGAAGCTAAATTTTATAGACCTAATAATTTGGCATTTGGGCCTGATGGTAGTTTATATATCGTTGATAAATCTAACTATCGTATTCGTAAAATTGATTCCGATGGAATTGTGACTACCGTAGCCGGAAATGGAAGTCGTGGCTATAGTGGAGATGGCGGTTTAGCTACTCGTGCAAAATTAGAAGGTCTTTATGGTATTGCATTTGGTCCTGATGGAAATTTATATATTGCAGATAATTATAACGATTGTATTCGTAGAGTAAATTCAGATCGTATTATCAACACTGTTGTTGATGCTGATTTACATTCTCCATATGGAATTGCATTTGCCCCTGATGGTAGCTTGTATGTTTCTGAAAGACATGGTTATCGTATTAGTAAAGTAGATGTAGATGGTGTTGTCAATACAATAGCTGGTTCATTTCTAACTTCAGGATTTTCAGGAGATTATAGTTTAGCAATAAATGCAAAATTCAATCATCCTATTGGTATAGCCTTTGATTCTAGTGGTAAATTATATATTGCAGATTATTGGAACCATCGTGTTCGCAGAATCAGTACTAATGGCATCATTAAAACAGTTGCTGGTAGTGGTGGAACCGTTTATTCAGGTGGTGGTTTCAGTGGTGATGGTAGTTTTGCTACTGGGGCATTGCTAAATCGTCCAACTAGTGTTGCTGTTGATCCTGATGGTAACTTGTATATTGCAGACAATAAAAATTCTCGTATTCGTCAGGTAAATAAACAGGGTAGAATTACTACAATAGTTAGCCCAAGTAAAGTTACTAGTCCAGAAGGTCTTCAATTTGGGCCAGATGGTAATTTGTATTTTACTGATACAACTAGTAACCAAATATTTCGTTTAAGATCATCAGCTTTTCCTAGTTTTTCACTTGGTAATATTACTATTCCTTCCGGAGATGGTAGTTTAGTTTATGAATTTACATCCACTGGTCGTCATGTTAGTACTGCTGATAGTATTACTGGAAGGTTAATTTATATATTTTCTTATACTGATAACGGCTATTTAGAAACAATCACTGACCTTGATGGTGATGTCACACGAATTGCACGTGATGGCGATATTCCAAAAGCTATCATTGCTCCAGATGGTCAACGCACTACTTTAACTTTAGATGCTAATGGTTATTTAGAAACAGTTACTAATCCTGAAAACGAAGTTTATAAACTAAGCTATAGTGATGATGGATTATTAAAAGAATTTACTAATCCACGTAAACATACATCTATTTATCGTTATGATGATTTAGGTTTGCTTGAAGAAGATACTGATGCAGCTGGTGGTGGTTGGATATTAGCACGTACTGATAACCCAGATGGTGATGGTTATACAACTACCATGACTAGTAAAGAAAATCGGATAACTAGTTATCAGGTTAAACCACAATCCAATGGAGATATGTTACGAATCAATACTTCTCCTGATGGTACAGTCAGTCAAACACTTATCAAAACTAATGGTGAAACTGTAATTACTAGTCCAGATGGAACTCAGGTCGTATCAAAACAAGGCCCTGACCCACGTTTTGGTATGCAGGCTCCATTTGCTGAACAAGTGACTATCACTACTCCAGATGGATTAACTTCTGTAGTTACAACGGAAAAAACTGCTGAACTAACCGATGTTAATAATCCTTTGAGTGTTGAAAGTTTAACCACTAAGATTACTACTAATGGTAAGGTTAGTATTGGTATTTATGATGCAGCTAATAAAAAAACAATTTCTACTAGTGCTGCTGGTCGGCAGACAGTTTCTTATTTTGATAATAAGGGACGGGTTATTAAAGATGAAACTCCTGAGTTAGCTAATGTTTATTATGGTTATGATGATCGAGGTCGTTTAGAAACAATTACTGAAGGTGACGGAGATGATGCTAGGATTACTACTTTTGGTTATGATCCAGATAATGGTTATTTAAAGAGTGTAACTGATCCACTTAATCATACTGAAGAGTTTACTACTGATAAGGTAGGTCGAATTGAAATTCAGAAATTACCTGATGGTCGGCAGATTAAGTATGATTATGATGAAAATGGCAATGTAACTGGAATTATTCCTCCAAATAAACCTATTCATGAATTAACTTATAATTCCGTGGATAAACAAGAATTTTATATTCCACCGAAATTAGCAGATATATCAGAGCCTCAGACGAAGTATGAATATAATTTGGATAAGCAGTTGGAATATGTTCATAGACCAGATGGAAAGACTGTTGAATTAGTTTATGATCCAGTAAAAAAACATTTAAACTCAATTAAATTACCAAATGGTGATCTAACTTATACATATGATGAAAATACTGGACAACTAGAATCTATTGCTGATATTTCTGGTGAAAGTCTTAGCTACAATTATGATGGTTCTCTCCCACTATCTGAAGTATGGCAAGGAACTATAAATGGTAAATTTAGTTTATCTTATAATAATGATTTTAAAGTTAAGGAAACCAAGATAAATAGTTCTAATGCAATATCTTATAGCTATGATAATGATGGCTTGCTGATTCAAGCTGGTTCTATGACTTTGGTTCGGGATTTAGAAAATGGTTTATTGCAAAATACTGAATTGGGTAGTATCACTAGTGAACAGACTTATAACCAGTTTAGAGAAATAAAGACTGTAACAGTTAAAAAAGGAATTGAAGTATTATATTTAACTGATTATACTCATAGAGATAAGTTAGGCAGGATTAAGAAGAAGACTGAAACTATTGAAGGTATACAAACTAATTACGAATATCATTATGATTTGGCTGGCCGTTTGGATGAAGTTAAGCAAGATGATGTGGTAATAGAAACTTATAGTTATGATGATAATGGAAACCGTTTGACTGCTGATACTACTAATGGCTCTGTAGTTGGTAAGTATGATGACCAAGATCGTTTAATTCAATATGGTAATGCCATTTATAATTATACAAACTATGGTGAATTACGTTTTAAAGAAGAAAACGGTCAAGTTACAGAATATACTTATGATGTTTTAGGTAATCTTCGTTCAGTGAAATTGCCTGATAATACTTTGATTGAGTATGTAATTGATGGCCGTAATAGGCGAATTGGTAAGAAAATAAACGGTACTTTAGTTAAGGGATTTTTATATCAAGGTAGTCTTAATCCTATTGCCGAATTGGATAGTAATGGAAATATAGTTTCACAATTCGTCTATGGCTCTAAGATTAATATACCAGACTACATATTAAAATATGGTAATACTTACAAAATATTGAGTAACCATTTGGGTAGTCCTAAATTGGTAGTTGATATTAATGACGGTTCCATTGTTCAAAAAATTGATTATGATGCTTTTGGGAATGTTATTGAAGACACTTCTCCGGGCTTCCAACCATTTGGATTTGCCGGTGGTATCTATGATTTGGATACCAAGTTGACTCGGTTCGGGGCAAGGGATTATGACGCTCAGATTGGGCGGTGGACTGCTAAAGACCCTATTTTATTTTCGGGTGGGGATACTAATTTGTTTGGGTATGTGTTAAATGATCCGATGAATTTGGTTGATCCTTATGGCTTGTCAAAGTGTAATCCTGATGATAAAGATTGTATAGATAAATGTTTAAGACAAAATTATGGGGAACTATACGACATCGCAAGTCATCTCAGCCCATTAAGTCTGATACCATTGGCACTAAATGAATTTAGTAGTGAAGTTTCAGATAGATTAAGTAGGACAGCGAACCGAAATTTGTACTCAATATCAAGATATAATTATAATGTTGGTGTCAGGCAGGCAAAGACATTGGCTCAGTTTAATAAGTTTAATGCAGGCATGGCCATAGCCACTGCAGGAGCTTTGGGGTTTCAAGCCGGAGCTTATGCCTATTGTTATTTAAGCTGTTATTAATCTTATGAAACGAGTTATACTCAGATTATTAGGTTCTGTTTTGGGTGTTTTTTTTATAGCTTTTGGTTCTTTTCTTCTTGTTGAACCATATAGAGATAATTTTCTAGAAAAATTGAATATTATTAGTCTTTTTGTTGTTGGCTTT
>DAOUSR010000106.1 GCA_030627125.1 Thioploca sp. | reverse complement strand
TAACCTCATAACTATATTGGTGCTAGTACAAACAAATACAAGGTTTATTTGTGAAGCTTTATTAAATTTTGTTAGGTATTGGTTTGCTATATGCTAACCTTTGCTGCTGATCTTACATTAACACCATCTCGACCTTTATAAACGACATCATAGTATATGGATTCATGATTAAAGCTATTTGTTGTTATTTTTTTGTGTTCATGTATTTTAATCACTCCCCAATCATTTATATCATGCGGATTTTGCCATATATAACCATTTACTGGTTTCCATTCCCCTCTATTAGATGTAGAAATGACATTTTCATATACTGGATGTGATCTATCACTAAACCATGAATTATTCACTTTACGATCATTATTATCTCCTTGTATTCCAGTATTTTTACCATTCAATATAGTATCCATTATTCTTTCTCCAGCTTCGTTAGCCATACCCTTAACTATACCTTTTGCAAAACCTTCAATAAATCCTTCTTTGCTATAAGCTATATTGGTTGCCAATACTAACAGTATAACTACAATAATTGATTTCAATTTCATAATAAAAAATTCTCGTTAGTTGATTTATTGAAATACACAGTTTTAATTGCCTAACGCCTATGTTAAGCGGCACTAGACAAGGACATAAAGTGTCCGCTTCAACGACTGGTTATCCTGATTGTAACCCGACCGTAGTAACTTGGAGAAGAGTAGTAAGGGTGGAACGTTTCATCAGGATAACACCGTTCTTCTGCCGCCGATAGGTCGGCCAGCAAGGCAAAGTTAGCAGGTACAGCAATGTGTAAACAAGCAAACCTACTAACACCTCTCTTCAGCCACATAGCTTTTTATGTTAACACGGTTAATTTTTAATTAATTCCATTTTTTCAGTGAAGATTAACCCATAATTGCTGTCGTAATAATCTTCAGTATAGCCTTTATATACTAACTCAATTAACAACTTGTTTATACTTGAATTACTAATAGGGTACTTTTCTTTGCCATTTAAATACCTCTCGTTGTGAATATTGTCGTGAGAACCAATTTCAAATTGAATCCATATTTCTCCCTTAGGAGTGTAAATAACTACATCAGGATGTTCACTATCCTGTGAAGAGTTCCACTTATATTCTATTCCTTTGTAACTTATGAAATTCATTGACTCATCAAAAACCTAACTTATTATTATCAAGTATACTTGCCTTGATATTCTTAGATATTGACCGACAAATCAGGCAAGTTTGCCCTGATAATAAATATCCTGACTTTTTACTAAGTTCTTCCACTGTAATAGTTATCATATTAAATTACCTACAATTTAAGTTTGCTAGAGGAAAATTAACGAAATAAACGTTCTATAACTTTCAAATTCGTTTATTTCGCCAATTCGTTGTACTACCTACCGAGTCAAAGCCATAAACAACTTCGGTAACTTCTCCGGCAACTGTTCAACCTTATCAATCACCGTATAACGATTAGCTCCAAAAATATCCCCGATATAATCATCAGCTTTTGGATCCAAAGTAATACAATAAGTCGTGATACCTTTACGCTCCAACTCACTCACCGCCATATGAGTATCATCCTTCAAATAACGCTCATCTTGCACATCAATATCCGAAGGTTCGCCATCACTAAGCACCAACAGCAACTTTTTCTCTTCCTTACGTGGCTCAAGATACCGCCCAGCATGACGTAAAGCCGCTCCCATCCGAGTGGAATAATTAGCTTCCATTGCCGCTAACCGACTCTTAACTTCCGTACCAAACTCCTCTTTGAAACCCTTGAAATGAACGTACCGCACTCCATGCCGAGTATTAGAAGAAAAGCCAGCAATAGCAAACGGATCGCCCAATGCTTCTACCGCCCAAGCCAACATCGACACAGCCTCTTGACTTAATTGCAAAATAGTATTATTGCTACCATCCGGTTTGTTATTGATAGATTCGGATAAATCCAATAGCAATAACACAGAAATATCTCGCCCATCCTTGACATGACTTTGATAAATCCTAGTATCTGGAACAGTACCAGCCCGATATTCTATCATCGCCCGAATCAACACATCCAAATCCAATTCATCACCTTCTTCTTGATAACGAACCCGTTTTCGCTGATGAGGTTTGAGTAAATCCACTACCTTTTTCAAGCGTTTGGCTAATAGCTGGTTCTTTTCAATGAGTTTTTCGATAATATTCGGATCACCGGGAGTTTGCAGACCTTCATACACTGTAGCCCAATCCGGACGATAGTTTTGAACTTGATAATCCCATTCCTGATAATGCTGAGGTGGTAGAACATCTTGCCCAGCTTCCGATTGCGTATTTTCAGCCCCGTGATCAGAGTGAAAATCATCTTCATCATCAGTAGCTTCCAAAAACATCCACAGATAACGATTATCATCTCGATAGGTTACTTCAGTATCTTTAAACCACACATTGGGCTTGCGGAAATTATGGTTGTAAATCTTGGCTAAATATTTAACTCCCAAATCGATACTAAGCTTATTATCATATGGATCAACAGCCATACGAACATGAAATTGTTCAACAAAATCCAACAAAATAGGATTAGTGTAAGGATGACTTGGGTCTAATAAAGCCCGTGATAACATGGCCAATTCATGCCGAATACAAGCATATTCCTCAGTACATTCTCTTTCTTTGGGTAACGGGTGGAGAGACAGCCATAATTTACGTAAACCCGGATAGCTATTAATCGCTATGCCTTCAACCCGTGCATCTTCAAAAGTTTCTATCGTTAAATGTTGGAAACTACTGAAATTATCTGCTAAAAAAGGTTGTGACCATAGCTTATGAACTACCATGTGAGCTGTCATCGCTCGATACCGACTTATGCCGCTCACTTCGCCTAAATCATCATATACATCAGGTAGATGAAAACCCAATTTATCTAAATGCGGTTGCGGTTTACGCAAAACATCAAAAGCTAACGAATAAGGCCGAAAATCAACTTCTAATTCCCAAAAAGCTCGCAAATATAATTTAAGCTGCCGTTCATGGTCGATGTATAATGTACCATGTCGTTCTCGCTGTAAAGATGCATGAGAATCTGCGGTTTGCAAACTGAAAAAATCACCTAACCGATAAGGTTGCTCTTTATAAGCTTTAATACCGTAGTGAATCCAATTTTTCAAACCACCAAGACTGACTTGATTTAACAGATAAATCACTTTGCCTAATAATGGTATTAAGCCTTCCTTAGCTTCCTCTGCCATCTTGGTAACCAGCTTCAACCATTCCCGCAATAATTCAGCATTTCCCAACCTGCGAGATACTGCTGGCAAGGTGGTTAAAAACGGATTGATAGCCGGCCCCTGCAATAAGGAAGAAAGCGTTTCGGACATATCGGTTACATCTTCAATGATGCTTTCATCGGTCAAACGCACTATTTCTGGCATTTCTTCCAATAAAACCAGCACCAATTCCTTGCCCCGTCCCAACGCACAGACTCTACTGGCAGCGTCTAACCAAGTTGCGATTCCTTGCGGAGTCATGACGGCTTTTGCTTCACAGATACATTCATCGAAGATGTCATCAATGTTGCTGACGCTACAGCGTAACTGTTCTCGATATAATGCGGAATCTATTTCCATGACTTTATCCGAAAATCATTTCAACTGCATTAATAAGAGTTGCTCGAATATCAGGATCATCAGTTATTGGTCGCACCAAAGCCATTTTACAAGCTTCTATCGGCTCAATTCCAGCTTGGATCAAACTACCTGCATAGACTAATAAACGGGTAGAAATACCTTCATCTAAACCATGTCCCTTGAGATTTCTAGCCCGATGAGCTATTTGCACCAATTTTTTACTGGAATCAGCATCTAAACCACTTTCTTTACTGACAATACTAGTTTCCGCATCCTCGTCTGGATAGTCAAAATCAAGCCCAGTAAAGCGTTGTTTAGTAGACTGTTTCAAGTCTTTCATCATGCTTTGATAACCGGGGTTGTAAGAGATTACCAACTGAAAATCCGGATGAGCTTCAATTAATTCGCCCTTTTTATCTAACGGTAATACTCGGCGATGATCGGTCAACGGATGGATAACCACTGTGGTATCTTGCCTAGCTTCTACGATTTCATCCAAATAGCAAATGGCCCCAATTCGACTAGCAATAGTCAACGGCCCATCTTGCCACTTAGTTCCATCTTTATCCAACAAGAAACGACCAACCAAATCGGAAGCGGTCATATCTTCATTACAAGCCACGCTAATCAAAGGTTTTTGGAGTTTCCACGCCATGTACTCCACAAATCGAGTTTTACCGCAACCAGTTGGGCCTTTTAGCATCACTGGCAAACGTTTTTTATAAGCAGCTTCGTATAATGTAACTTCATTACCAGTCAATTGGTAAAATGGCTCTGCCTTGATAAGATATTGCTCTTTCATAAGTTTTTCCTAATGTTTAAAATTTGGTATTAGAATGAATTGGTTACAGTAATACTCCAACGCCAAGCCAATGAATAAAAAATGGGTTGGCTCTACAAAAAAATTCCATTTCAAAAACATGAAATATTAGTTATTTATTATCCAAACGTAAGGTTAAAACCTTCGACTTTAGGCGAACATATTTATCTCTGAATAATAAGGAGTAAAATACCTTTGTAGGTATTGGGCTAAAAATATAATTATAGTATCAAAATCTAGACTAAAAGTTTATAATAGCATAAGAGCAATCAAAAAAATACTCAAATTATGGAAGCTCAGAGATAACACTATTTAGGACTACCAGAAAATTATTGGTAAAGTATAACATTCAGTCCAAAAACTAAATTTAACTACCTAATTAAAATAATTATGGATTTAATCAACAATCTTAATCAAGGTTTACAATTTCTAAAAATTGATTTGCCAGTTTCCAGCCAGACGCAAATTTTAGACTATTTAAAACTATTAGTACAATGGAATAAGGTTTATAATTTAACAGCAATACGCGATATTGAACAAATGCTACCCAAGCATGTGTTTGATAGTTTAGCTGTATTGCCATATATTCGTGGTAAAAAAATTTTGGATGTTGGCACTGGAGCTGGTTTACCCGGTTTGTTATTAGCTATCGCACGTCCTGATTGGCAATTAGTATTATTGGATAGCAATGCTAAAAAAATTCGATTTGTAAAACAAGCTATTTTGGAATTAAAAATAAAAAATGCAATAGCGGTATGTACTAGAACTGAAGATTTGGTACTTGAAGAATTTAATACAGTAATTTCCAGAGCGTATACTGATATTCAGCTTTTTTATACTCAAACGGCAAAATTTATAGCTAAAAATGGTTGTTTATTGGCCATGAAAGGAGTTTATCCAGAAGAGGAAATATTTGCCATTCAGCAATTACCAGTCAATATAACCAGTATTATTTTACAAGTGCCTCAATTATCAGCTCATCGGCATTTAATTGAAATTAGTTTTAAATAGAATTTACGCATTGATAAATCCAGAAAAATATTATCCTTAATAAATTCATTTATAACTTTACGAAAACTATTATGATTTATGAAGAATTTATAGTAATTTTTAATTATGAATTGCTATAATTGGGGTCATGATACAAAGATATCCAAAGATGGTTAGTTACAAAAAAATAACGAAAGTTATAGAACTAAATTTAATAGAAGAACTGTATGAGGTGAAAATCTCAGGTGCGGTTTTGAGAACGAGTTATCTATGGCAACATAGAAGACTTAATTTAACTAATTAAACTATTTAACCTAAAAATTATGCAAAACCTATGGAATGATAATGAAGCCAGTAACTATAAAGATGATTTGGCTTTACGAGTTTATACCTCAAGATTACTGGGACAAGAACCAGCATTAGTATTACATGGAGGAGGCAATACCTCAGTTAAATCCACTGCTATCAATATTTTTGGCGAGTCAGAAGAATTATTATATGTTAAAGGTAGTGGTTGGGATTTAGCGACTATTGAAACTGCGGGTTTTGCTCCGGTTAAATTATCAATCCTAAAACAACTAGCTAAACTGCAAAAACTTAGCGACTTAGATATGGTGCAAACTCAACGGTCGGCCATGATTAATCCTTCCGCACCTAATCCTTCAGTAGAAGCTATTTTACACGCTATCATTCCATTTAAATATGTCGATCATACTCACGCTGATGCGGTTGTCACCATTACTAATACTGCCAATGGAATTGAGCGAATTCAACAACTTTATGGCAAACGAGTATTGATAATTCCTTATGTTATGCCGGGGTTTGTATTAGCCAAACAAGTTTACACTATGATCCAAGATATTGATTGGAGTCAGTTGGAAGGGATGATTTTGCTGAATCATGGAGTATTTACTTTTGCTGATGATGCTAAAACTAGCTATACAAATATGCTGAAATTAGTTACTGAAGCGGAAGATTATTTGCAAACTGCTATTCCAACTGATAATTCTACCCCTGTAGAAATTGATCTATTAAAGTTGGCTAAATTGCGTAAAGCCGTTTCTACTGTGAGAGGTTGTGCGGTAGTCACTAAATTAAATACCGAGGCTGCAAGTTTTTCTCAACGGCAAGATGTAGCTTCTATAGCAACTCGTGGCCCTTTAACACCAGATCATGTGATTCGTACCAAGCGGATTCCATTGCTGGTTAATGACAATATTGAAGATTATGTTACTCAATATAATGAATATTTTGCTCGTAATACTGACGGGCAATTAACTTGCTTAAATCCCGCTCCTTGTTGGGCAGTTTGGCCATCAGTGGGAGCGGTGAATTTTGGACGGAGCTATAAAGAAGCTGGAATCATCGCTGATATTACTGAACATACGATCCACGCTATTGCAATGGCTGAAACATTAGGCGGTTGGCAGGCATTATCAGAATCCGACATTTTTGCAGTCGAATATTGGGAATTAGAACAAGCCAAACTTAATAAATCAGGTTCTGTTTTGCAAGGGAAAATTGCTTTAGTGACCGGGGCCGCTAGTGGGATTGGTAAAGCCTGCGTAGAAGTTTTACATGCTCAAGGTGCGGCGGTTGTAGCAGTAGATATGAATCCAGCCATCACGGAACAATTTAATCAAGCTGATATTTTAGGAATGGTCTGCGATATTACTGTGGCAGAAGATATTCAAAATGCAGTTGATACTGCAGTTCGTCAGTTTGGAGGCTTGGATATTTTGATAAGTAATGCCGGAACTTTTCCTCCTAGCCTAAAGATTGCCGATATGGAATCAACTACTTGGGATGCTAGTATGGCAATTAATTTAACTAGTCATCAGCGTCTATTAACAGCCTGTTCACCATATTTAGCGGTTGGAATTGATGCGGCAGTGGTGATGATTGCTTCTAAAAATGTTCCAGCTCCGGGGCCGGGGGCTGCTGCTTATTCAGTTGCTAAAGCTGGTCAAACTCAACTAGCGAGAATAGCTGCTTTAGAATTAGGTTCAACTGGGGTACGAGTAAATGTTCTGCATCCAAATGCGGTTTTTGATACTGGAATTTGGACTGAAGAGGTATTGAGCAAGCGGGCAGCACATTATGGTGTGACAGTGGAAGAGTATAAAACCAATAATATTTTACAAACTGAAGTTACTTCTAAGGATGTAGCTAATTTAGCTTGTACAATGGTTGGGCCTATTTTTGCCAAAACCACTGGAGCCCAAATTCCTATTGATGGTGGCAATGAAAGGGTTATTTGATTGCATAGTGCGTAAGATTCAATGGATTGTGCAATTTATTCATTATTTCTTACGCAAATTAGTCAATCACAATTATTTTATTTATTTACATCACCCGACTTAACCTCTATTAAATACCAAACGGCTTTGGCACACTTTGGAACTATTCTACATAATATCAGCTACTTTCTATAAATTATGAATCTCGAAAAAGTTATCTTTGGATTTTTTATTGTAATGGCTTTAACTCTCAATTTTGGTTTTTTTATAGGCGATATAGACAATCCAGCACACCATGATGTCTATGAATTAGCTATTGCTATATTTGTTAATCTGGTGGCAACTATCCTGAAATTCGGTGATAGATCGCAAGTAGGAGCAGTATTATTAGCAACCAGTTTAGTTGCTGATTTACAATTATTTGCCGCAGCCTTAGTATGGGGAATTAACCCAGAAATAACCCCTATGATTATGGCAAGCGTGGTATCTTTAGCTGGAGGAGCCATGTTAGCAAATATCATATCAGTGTTAATACTAGTTGCTGAAACATTGCTATTACGGCGTTAAATGAATACAGTTATTTTTTTAATAATGCGGCGGATGCGAATTCCGTTATTAGTATTATTGACCGTATATGCAGTCGCAATTATCGGTATTACCTTAATTCCGGGTAAAGATGACGCAGGTAATTTATGGTATATGGATTTTTTCCATGCTGTCTATTTTATATCTTATACAGGAACTACGATTGGCTTTGGTGAGATTCCTTACGAATTTTCCAAATTACAACGAATGTGGGTGATAGTTACGTTATATATGACTGTTATTGCTTGGATTTATGCCATTGGAGCTTTGCTGGCTTTATTACAAGATGAGGCATTGCGAAATACAATTATTGAAAGGCGTTTCGCTCGTATAGTTAGAAATATTCATGAACCATTTTATTTAATCTGTGGTTATGGTGATACCGGCCAAGCTTTAGTAAGAGCGTTGGAAGAAAAACTGATGCGTTCAGTAGTGATAGAATCTCAGCAAGAACGTATCAATGTGCTTACCATAGAGAATTACCCAGTTTATATCCCCAAGCTTTGTGCTGATGCGAGCAAACCGATTTATTTAGTAGAAGGTGGTTTAAAAAATAACTATTGTGCCGGAGTTGTTGCTATTACCAATGATAATTTAGTCAATTTACATATTGCTATTACTGCCAAATTGCTAAGGCCAAATTTAACCGTAATTGGTAGAGTAGATTCCTATGAAGTAGCTGCCAATATGGATTCTTTTGGTACTAATTATCTGATTAATCCCTTTGATATTTTTGCTCGTAAATTACATACTGCCATCCATACACCAGATTTATTATTACTCCATGAATGCTTGACCAACAGCTTGAACATCAAATCTTGCGAATCTCTATCGTCACCCCAGCAAGGATTATGGATTATCTGTGGTTATGGTA
Organism: Thioploca sp.; assembly: GCA_030627125.1. Taxonomy (GTDB): domain Bacteria; phylum Pseudomonadota; class Gammaproteobacteria; order Beggiatoales; family Beggiatoaceae; genus DRQV01. Next base: position 1,695 of record DAOUSR010000106.1, on the reverse strand, counting down.
GATTTGGGAAAGCTATATATGAACAGTTTAAAAATGTAGCAAATATACACTTGGTAGTGATAGAGGCGGCACCGGGTAGAACTGGTTATCCATCAAAAGGTGAGTTTATAACTGGACGTGGGACCGAAGCCAACACATTACAACAAGCTCATATTGAACAAGCAGTTGGCATTGTGGCTGGTACTGATGATGATGTTAATAATTTATCTATCATTATGACTGCTAAGGAATTGAATCCAAATCTGTTTGTGGTAATTAGGCAAAATAAAACTTACAATCAAATTATATTTAAAGCAATCAAAGCTGATATACTTATGCAGCCAAGTAAGATTATTGCTAGTAATATTCGGGTATTGCTTACTACTCCTTTGTTAGTTGATTTTATGCGGATAATTAAACGTAGTGGTGAACAGGTTTGGATACGCAAATTGTTGAAACATATTAAACAAGATATTTTGCATAATACTAAACCGAATATTTGGGAAATTACCATCAATTCTGAGCAAGCTCCGGCTATTTATGAGGAATTATCTGCTAATCGGCCAATATCACTTGATTGTTTATTACGCAATCCAAGAGAACGGGATGATATGCTGGAATGTTTGCCTTTATTGTTAATCCATAATGAGCAACCAATTTTGCTACCAGAGAGAACTAAGCTTTTAGCAATTGGTGATAAGATATTGTGGTGTGGTAAACATGGTGTTACTGCGTGGATGGAGTGGGCATTGCGTGATCCTGTTATTTTGGCATATTTGAAAAACGGATAGGGTAAACGGGTTGCTAAGATGCTGGCTGTGGTGATTATTTAAGAATTTGACAATATGGATTTATTTTGTTATTATTGCAGACAGTGGATTTAGGCTTTATTGCTCTTTAACAGATTGAATTTTAAATAATCTTTCATGGAAGTTCGCCGAACAGGCAATTGAAACTTTCTTGTCTTGTTTCATTACAAGCAGACAATAAAATTCTTTCATGGAAGTTCGCCGATTAGGTGATTGAACAAGATTACACGGATTAAAGGATAGACAGGATTTTAAAATCGGTTTTAAAGGTTTAATCCTGTCTATCCTCTAATCCTAAAAACCCTAATTCAGACATTGAAATTCACCAATTTTTCATTCCCAACATCCCCGTTAGAAATGCCCACCAAAAAGCTCCAGCATCATATCCCTTATAAAATCCATGTAGTCCACAAAATTCCCATTAAATTCATTTGCATCTCCAAAAACAAATCTGGTATAATTATTATTTTACTGGAGAATTTCTATGCAAGAATTACAAGCTGTACACTATGGTGAGGTTGAATTAATACCCGGCGTGAAATGCGATGGATATATTTTGAATGACGGTACTGCCTGTCTTAGTGAGCGTGGAACTGCAAAATTATTAGGTATGGACCACAAAGCATTAAAACGCATGTTACCTAATTGGCCACCTAAAATATTCAAACCTTTTATTGACAATTTGAACGTGGGGACTAACAACCCTAAAAAATTAGATAATCCTTTTATTGATAACGTTCCAAGCGTGGGGACTAACAACCTAAAAAAAGCAACAAAACCATTTGTTAGCAAGGCCGAAGGCGTTGTACCTAAATTGATAAAAGTTGTTGCTAAAAATAGTCCTCACAAAGGTAGGTATATTACTGTCTATGATAGTTCATTTATAGAATCTTTTATTCGTGGATAT
>DAOUSR010000221.1 GCA_030627125.1 Thioploca sp. | reverse complement strand
TGGTGGGCCGTATAGGGATTGAACCTATGACAAGCTGATTAAGAGTCAGCTGCTCTACCAACTGAGCTAACGGCCCTTGAATATTTGGTGGGCCGTATAGGGATTGAACCTATGACAAGCTGATTAAGAGTCAGCTGCTCTACCAACTGAGCTAACGGCCCCACGATATGATTACTTTAATAATAACATATTTAAAATTTAATCACCAGTTATTTGATGATATTTTGACAATAATTGTTCATTAGTTTCTTCATTTTCTGGGTCTATCAAGATACAGTCTACTGGACAAACTTCTACACATTGTGATGTGTCGTAGTGACCAACACATTCAGTACAGAGGCCAGGAGCAATTATATAAATTTCTTCCCCTTGAGTAATTGCTTCATTAGGACATTCTGGTTCACATACGTCGCAATTAATGCATTCATCAGTGATGTAAAGAGCCATATTATATAAAAAATTAGTAAAAGTTGCTTGACAAATCATTTAGGATAAGTTTATAAACCCATCCTTCCTTAATCCGTAATTAGTAAAGGTTAATTCTCTAAAATAATTATGATGAGATAATTAATATTTATTGAACATATTTGAATTAATAACCCGATCAATGTTACAGTAAAGCTGTTGCACACATTATAGCAATAAACATTAACATGTCAATATAATAATAGTATTCTAAATGGTTAAATTATTAGAATTTAGAATTTTTTTTAAAAAATACTAGATAATAAATATATTGTAAGTAATTAATATTATTATAGTTTCAATATAACTAAAACAGATTTTTATATAGTAAACATAATCCTAATATTTAGGTCAAAAAATCAAAATAATAATTTAAATCCTTGATGTATTCAAGTAATATTTTGGCATATTTTTAGGAACAATAACTTAAATTTCTTTTATTTATAGTTCGTAGGGCAGCACTAACTTGAGGGTGAACAAATTCATCAACATTGCCACCTAAAGCAGCTATTTCGCGTACCAAACTAGAAGAAATAAATGTATATTTAGTCGCTGGAGTTAAGAATATAGTTTCAATATCTGGTATCAAAGTACGGTTCATACCAGCCATTTGAAATTCATACTCAAAATCTGAGACTGCTCGTAAACCACGTATAATGACTTGCACGTCACATTGTTTAGCAAAATTGGCGAGTAATCCATTAAAACTACATACCGTGATATTATTTAAGTCAGCTAATACTAAATTTGCTAATTCAACTCGTTGTTCTAAAGAAAATCTTGGAATTTTATTAGAAGGATTAGCAGATATAGCTACTATTACATGTTCAAATAAAACTGCGGCACGTTTGGCAATATCTATATGTCCATTAGTAATTGGATCAAATGTGCCTGGATAAATGGCTTTTACTTTCATATTGTGCTGATGAATAATATAAATATTGTGAAATTAATTGATGAATTGATATGAGTAATAAAAAATTTAAAAAAACTTATCGATTAGCTTTATACGGGTTGTCTGGTTCTGGAAAAACTTGCTTATTGGCTGCATTGGCTATGCAACGTAATCCACATCCTTTAAGTCATAGCTGTACTTGGCACCCAGCCGAAATTTCAAAGTTTAGAAAAGAAACTAGTCCAGAATATTTATTGCAACAGCGTAGTAAAGACTGGATGGAAATAGCAATTAATAAATTGGCTAACCAAGAACTTCCAGATCCTAATCCAAAAGGTAATGAACAATTTATATTTGAGTATGATTTTACTGCATCAACTCACCAGACTTTTCGGGTTGAACTAATTGATTATTCTGGTGAATTAATCAACCCACCGATAAATGTTAATACGCTTGCCAAAAATTTGCGACGTAGATTTGCTGAAGTAGATGGAATACTTATATTGGCCGAAACCCCTCTGTCAAATACAGATAATTCAGATGAACTATTTAAGCTACAACAAACTTTTAGTTTATTATTGAAAGAGGCTAATGTAAATGTGGCATTAGATATCCCAATTGCATTATTAACTACTAAATGGGATAGATATAGTGCTATAGATTATTCTGATCCAATCAAGGAACAAACTAAATTAGAAACTTTTATTAATTCAACTCCACCCTATAGGCGACTGGTTGATATATTACATTTTTCTGTAACAGAAGGTAATTTTAAAATATTTCCAGTTAGTGCTTTAGGAACTTGTGAATGTGAACAACGGCCTACCGTAACTTCTGGTGCATTTGGTTTAGAAGATGCTTTTATTTGGCTAGCACAACAACGCAATGATATAGACTTACAGCAATTCAAAGAGCAAGTCAAGACTAATCCTGAGAAATGCAAAAAAAGTGGTCAAATATTACTAGAGCGATTTCCTAAAAATTCAGAACAAGTTAAACAAATCCAAATACTCTTACAAGAATGTCATCGTAAACGGATCGTTCATACAATATATGGAATTATTACAGTTGTTGCCTTGTGGTTTGTGATGGAGACTAGTATTGATATTATGAATTATCGACAAAATATCATTGTTGCTAGTTTACCTAATACTACTACAAGACAACTTGATATAGCGGAAAATTGGCTAATTGATTATATTGCAGCCCCTTATTTTCGTCATTCCCTAGCAAGAATATTTTTTAACCGGGACGAAGCTGACTCTCATTTGATTAAGCTACAAACCCAGAGAGAAAAATTACTATGGGAGCCGGTTATTAAAACTCAAACTGATTTAAGAGTAGCAGCTAATTTAGCCTCAGAATATTTAGCCCATTATCCTCATGGCGAACATTCTCAACGGGCTAGAAATATTAAATTAAATGCGGAATTATTACAAAATCGCCAAGAAAATGCTGATGCACTGCGAACTAATCAATTTTTTGCTAAAAATAATTGGCAAGATTTTGATGGAATTGGTAGTGCATTGACTAAATTACGTGATTTACCATTATATCCCCAAGCTGAAACTGATAGGCAACGTCAAGAACGTATTACATGGGAAGAACAATTAGTTACTCAACTTTTAACGCTCACTGAGCAACAGACTTGGTTAAAATTTTTAGGGATTTATGAAGAAAAAATGCAAACCAAGCAATTTTTGTCTATTGCTCAGTCATTAATCAATCATTATTCAACCAAATATTTAGATGAATTAAAAGCTTCATTTAAGTTGGTGGTTGTGCAAGAATTAGAAGAATTAGTAGAAAAAACTTTAAAAAATAATGAGGCTTTATTTGAGACCGAAGTTTTATTAAGGGAATATACTAAGTTTCCGCTTCAATTACAAACTGATGATGGCAAGAAAATAGTAGCATTACTACGTTATAAAATTCATGAACGGATTGATGAAGAATTGTATGAGAAAGTGGTAAAAAATCCAAGTTTAGAATCTATTCAAAAATATTTACAAGAAGCTCCGCTACGAAATATGCGGAGAGAAATCATGGATTATAAAAATTATTTGAGTCAAATTGATCCAAGTAATATGCTTAGATTACGCTTAAAATTAACTAAAATTACTTGGTTAAATGTAAATGATCAAAATAATATTGTTAGTGTATTTTTAAATGGCAAACAAGCAATTTATAATGATAAAGTTGATGCTAATCATGGTTCTACAACTACTGGGATTATAGGGGTAAGTAGTGTTTTTTCTGCTAAACCTAATCATCCAGTTACAATTTTGATTAATGTTACTAATGAAGGTTTGTTTTTAAATGATGATTATGGCCATGCTATGATAGAATTAACAGTATCTGAGTTAGCAGAGCCAATACTTGGTTATCCATTAATTTTGCGTACTGATGAAAATAAAGGCAAAAAAACTGGTACTGCTTTTTTTGAACTAGAAGGGTTTCCAAGAGAACCAATTTTACCACCCTGGCGTAATAATTAATGGCAACCATAAAGGGCAACCATAAAGGGCAACCATTAAAGGACAACCATTAAAGGGCAACCATTAAAGGACAACCATTAAAGGACAACCATTAAAGGACAACCATTAAAGGACAACCATTAAAGGGCAACCATAAAGGATTGCCCCTACGTAATGATTTGTAGGGGTAATTTCTTGTGGTTACCCTAAACTCTTAACTTAATAGGTTTTTAGTTTATAAAATTTTTTGAATTTCTTTCTATACGTTTGAATTACTGATTTTTGGTAATCCGAAAGTTGGAACACCATTGATGCAATGTAATCAGACAACTGGCATTGATCTTCCTCAAAAAGCGTTAATTTGGGAAGATGATAAAGGGATAGTATGGATTACTTATAATGACCGATTCATTTATATTAACAAACGTTAACAATAGCCCTCTTTTTAATTGAGAATTAAGGAAAGAGAGGGTGAATCTACCAAAGAACTAAGAGAGAATTCTCAGTTCGCTTTATACAACCCAAATTGACTTGGTTCTCGCCAATTAAGTTAAGGTTGTAAATCTCAGGTTTTACCAGT
>DAOUSR010000234.1 GCA_030627125.1 Thioploca sp. | reverse complement strand
TTAATTCAATCCAAAGGACGTTGGCAACAATTTTGGAATAAAATTCAACAATATCGCACTCAGGCCTTTATATAATACATCGTGGGTAATCTACACCCTTTAATTCTTAAATTCTGGAAATCCTGATGATTTTACCAATATTTTTTTGAAGACCAAAAGCAAATTTATAAAACTTTCTAAAAAGCTTGGGAAACATGATAGAATAAATAGGTTTATATTATTGAATAAGCTAAAATAATCACAATCATACCAATGCTACACACCATATTATTCTTAAAATGATAGTTTACGGTGGTAATACTAGAGAGATATAACATTGAAAAAATACTTTTGGCAAATACCAACCCAAGATTTTAATAAAAATTCTGCGTACCGAAATTTCTACTGGCAGCAGGTGCAAAATGACTAGAGCAGCATATCAAATTTCCAAACGTTTTCGAGGGTTTTTGCCAGTAGTAGTGGATGTTGAGACTGCTGGTTTTGATCCAGAACATGATGCTCTATTAGAAATGGCAGCGGTGATATTACAAGTTGATGATCGAGGACAATGGAGACGCCATCAAACTTATGCTTGTCATTTCACACCCTTTGAAGGAGCAAATCTCGATCAAAAAGCCTTGGATTTTCTTAAAGTTGACCCACATCACCCATTTAGATTCGATGTCCCAGAAGCAGAAGGTTTAGAAACAATTTTTTCTCCTATACGTCGAGCAGTAAAAAATCACGAATGTAGTAGAGCGGTCTTGGTTGGGCATAACCCTATGTTTGACTTAAGTTTTATTAAAGAAGCTTGTAAACGTACTAAAGTTAAAATGCCTTTTCATCGTTTTAGCACTTTTGACACTGCTACCTTAGGGGGATTAGCTTATGGACAAACTGTATTAGCTAGAGCAGCACAAGCCGCAGGTTTAGTGTGGGATAGTAATGAAGCCCATTCTGCAATTTATGATGCAGAGCGTACAGCAGAATTATTTTGCAAAATAGTAAATTTATGGGGTAAGTGGCAAAAGGAATTTAAAATTTATGATGAGGTAAGAGATAATGGTAGGAAATATTGATAATTGGTATATAACTTGCATCGTAATTATATTAGCATAATTCAGATAATTCCTACCTATTTTGGATTATGATGGATCATTTGAGTGCTGGTCACACTCAAGTGTATCCCTTTAAATTCCTTTCAAAACTTAAACAATTCTCCGCATTAACGTAATTGCTATAACTAAAAATAATATTGGTGGCAATAAAGCACTTATAGCCGGATGGATATTATAAACTAACCCCATATTACTCATAGTTTGGTTAAGCATATGAAATGCAACTCCAATCAATGCTCCAACTAAAATACGTTGCCCAATTGATACGGTACGCAAAGAACCGAAGACAAATGGGGTAGCTAAAAAAATCATGGTGATACAAACTAATGGATAACCTAACCTACTCCAAAAAGCCAATTCATATTTGTCAGTGCGTTGACCATTTTGCCGTAAATAGCCAATATACTTATATAGGCCAATACTTGACAACTTATGTGGACTAATTACCACAATTTTAACCAATTCTGGACTTAAAATAGCTTTCCAAACTACACTGTCTAAATATTGTCGAGTAATTTGAGTAGATTCAATAATATGTTTGTCTACTTCTTTTAATAGCCATTGGCCATTCTCATAAAAAGCATGTTTAGCTCTAGTTATACTTTTTAATTTATGTTCAATATCAAATTCATAGAGCGTAATACCCCCAAAACCACCATCAGGATATATAGTCCGTATGTTGATAAAATCTACTTGATCCCGTGACCAAAAACCATAACGCGTTAGAAAAACTATACGTTGACTTTCATGTTCTGATTGGGCAGTAGCTCGCATATTGTTGGCATATTGTCCAGCTTCAGGGGCAACAAATTCGCCAATTATAATTATAAATACCGTTAACAGCAACCCTACTTTTAGAATAGAAACAATAATACGTACTGTTGAAATTCCGGTTGCCCGCATCACGGTTAATTCACTATTATTTGCTAACATACCTAATCCCAGTAAACTACCTAATAATGCCGCACTGGGAAATAAGTCATAAATATATCTTGGAACTTCTAAAGCCACATATTGGATTGCTTGCCATAGTCCATAACGTTCTTTGCCTATATCATCAATTTCATCAATAAATTCAAAAAAAGTGAATAAACCAACTAATACTAATAAAACTATTAATATGCCACTTAATACTGTTTGGCCAATATATTTATCTAGGATTTTCATAGTTACAGCTATATACTACTTATATTTTTGTCGGTGGATATTCTGGGATTTTCGACTTCTTAGTAACTAGGTCGATTTGACTAGCTTGTGGTTTCCATTTAAAGCTGACTCCACGTAGTTGGGTAAGTTTGAAAAATTAACTGCCTTCAAAAATTAATGTCATTATATCTCCCCAATTTACATCACAACCAATAGAATTAGGTTGACCTGCCCTAATAGAAATTGTATGTTCTCCCGGTGGAAGTGTACCTCCCCAATGAAGATGTAAATCTTGCCGTACTACTGATGCAGAATCTGTAAGAGCACTATTCTTATAATTTCCATCCACATGTAATTGAACATCCATTCTTCCTGTATAATTTGATATTGCATTAGCAAATGTAACTATACTTGTGGTATTTTTAATGTAAAAGTTTGTTTCCATAAATCTGTTCCTGCATCAACATTAGAAGGGCAACCAGAACGCGGATCTGGAGTATAAATAACTCTTGGTGAGCTAGTTTATTTACTGCTATCGAGAAAAACAATACCATTTTCTGAATTTGTTATTTTGATATTGCTCAAAACATTCATGTCTGAGCCATCCTCAGAAACACTAACCGCATCCGTCAACTGCGTAACCTTCCCAGCCGAGCCATCCAACTTTTCCAAAAGAGCCGTAATTTTCTTATCAGTCTTTTCCATAGATTCGGTCAAATCTTTAATCTTTTTATCAGCATCATTTTTAACTTTCTGAACTTCAACACGAGCTTCTTCAGCCTCTTTACGGGCTTCTTCCAAATGTTCAAGAGCCTGCTTATAACAATCAATCGGCGTTTCACATTTAGCAAAAGACACAATAGGCATTAAAACCAACAACATAATAAAAATACGCATATAAAACTCCTTAAAAATTAACAAAATGGATTTATAATAGTAATATTACAATCTTGAAAATCACGTTCATTTCTAGTTATTAACCTTAACTCATGTACAACAGCCGTTGCCGCAATCAACATATCAGCCTGAGAACGAACTTGCCCTTTCAAACTCAATTGACCACATAATTCGCCAGCATATTTAGCAATTTCAGTTGTAACCGATAATATTTGACAATCATGAGCTAAAAAATTTTCAAACCACTGCTGTATCCTAACATTAGGCCGTCGTTTAAGCCCAAAATAAATTTCATCAACAGTAATTACACTCAAATAAATAGTTGAAACTTTAGCTACCCAATCAATAACACATTTATTAGGAACTGGGCGAGTCAACTCACTTAAAATATTAGTATCCCAAAGGTCATTATTCATGAAACAAAAGTATTTTCACGGTCACGACGTTCTGGAGTATCCAACATATAATCTTCTTCAACACATATTTGCCTTAACTCAGCGAAGGCATCAGATGAAGAATGTGACGGGTGTTGATTAAATACGATGTACTAAATAAAAACCTGAGTACCATATTGTTGAATTTTATTCCAAAATTGTTGCCAACGACCTTCAGATTGTACT
>DAOUSR010000124.1 GCA_030627125.1 Thioploca sp. | reverse complement strand
CTTAGAAACAAAGATAATAAGCAAGTACGACACATCTGTGTAGGCTCAATGCCATTAAGTTAAGAAGTATTATTAATCAAAAAGTTATAATGTAGGTCGGGTTAGCTTATTGAGCGTAGCGAAATAACGTAACCCGACAATCAATTAAAAATATTGAAATATTTTTAAGGTAGATTTTTGCCTGATAGATAGTTTACCTCAATTTGGTATGTATTATATTAATAATAATAAACATGAAATCCTTAACTTAATGGCATTGAAACTCCAGTTTGGGAACGATGGTAAAACGTAACCATGTTAATAACATAATGTGGTTACAAGAACATAACTAATGAAAAAATATTGCCCAGAAACCATAATAATAATTTTGAAAGATAATTGTTTTCAAGGCAGCGGTTACGGTGATATAGTCAGTGATCCGTACAAGGATACTGCTGGTCCAGCTATTTTAATGTTGGGTTACATACTTTAAATTTATCTCATGATAATTACTTGATTGATATTCAATATGAAAATCAGAAAAATCCGTATTAAGAATTACAAAATGTTTAATGACGTTACTATGGATTTTACAGATAGTAATGGAAAAACTTTAGATACTATTGTTATAGCTGGTATAAATGGTTCAGGAAAAACTTCTTTACTTCAGTTATTACAAAAACTTTTTTCTGAAGGTTTAAATATGTTTAAAACTCAAAGTATATTGCACAAATATGAAGAAGAAGAAAGTTCCCTTATTTGTGATGAGGTAGAATTGGAACTAGATATTTCTAATAATGAGAAATTACTTTTGAAATCATTGGCTCATAAATATATATCTAAAATTACTAAAATAGTGGGAAATGAACATAAAGCAATTCGTGAAAGAGCTTTTGGTTTAAGACGGATAGAAGGATTTCTCAATAGACAGTATATTAAGCTTTTATATAAGTTAGAAAAAAGAGAAAATGGTTTTATTATTCATCAAAATGATTTTGCATTTTTTGGGATATTACCAGAAGATGATTTAATGACTATATTTAAGGTGCTATCTTTTTCTGCTGTTCGTGGTGACGTAAAAAAAACTACATCTGGTAATACAATTTCGGACTTTTTAGAAAATAAGTCATCTAATGATAGTATGAATTCAGATGGTATTGTGTTTCCTATTGATATTTTCTCTCATAGACAAGCAGTAGAAAAACATATTGTCGAATCAGTTACAGCAAAATTAATAGCTAATCGAGATTTATTTGCAAAAGATATAATAAAAGAAGCTATTTTTGATATTAATTACTTGTTAGAAGGAATAAGTTTAACAACAGAACTTGTAGATATAAATTCAGAACAACCAATTTTTCAATCTGTTTATGGTCCAAAAATATTATCTGATGAATTGTCAGGTGGAGAGAAGCAACTATATTACAAAGCTATTTTATTTGATAAGTTACGTCCACAAAACAGTATTATCATGGTGGATGAGCCAGAAACATCTTTACATACCACTTGGCAACAAGAAATTTTAAAGTTATATAACAACATACCCGGTAATAACCAAGTTATTCTGGTAACTCATTCCCCACATATCATTGCATCGATCAAACCGGAAAATTTATTTATTTTACATACTGATGTAGAGAGAGAAGGTAAATTTGATGAGGATGAAAACGAACTCCCTCCTTTTTATTCAATGTTGGTTCAATTAGGATTATATTAAAAATAATTAACATTATAATTTCACCTTGAGGTATACGTGTATAGCATTTATATAACCAATACTGATGAACTAGATATTAACTTTATTAACGTTTTGAAAGCTCAATTTGCTCATTAAGAAGTTGAAATTGTAGTTTGCGAAGTATCCCAAACTGAAGAGGATGAAACAGCATATTTAAGTTCTTCGGAATCTAATAAAAAACACTTATTAAAAGCAATAAATAATATAGAGCATAATCAAAATCTTGTAAATGTTAATTTAGATGATTTTTCATGAAAAGAATTATTTTTGAAGAGAATACTTTTCAGATTTTAATGAATAACTAAACATCATAAGATTATTAACTCCAATCAAAGTAATATTCCAAAAATCATCTCCTGACTTGACAATCACCAAAATCTCCTTCATAATCAACAACACACTTAGCTAGGGACTATAGTCCGAAAAGGTGGTAACCATAGAATGCCACTCTGCTAAGTGTTCCCTTAAAATTCTATAACTGCTATGGAGTGTCTTATGACAACTCAATTAATAAACCGTGATTTTCATGGTGTTATAATTCGTCAACGTTCTAGTGATGGCTATTTGGATGCTACGGCTATGTGTAAAGCTAATGGTAAACTGTTTGCCGATTATAAACGCTTAAAATCTACTAAGGAATTTTTAAGACAACTACCTGATTTTATTATTAATAATTCCGTTATGGGGATTCCCATAACGGAACAAAATCAACAACTTATACAAATAGTACAAGGTGGTACTTCTGAAGAACAAGGAACATGGATACATCCTTATATTTCAATTAATTTAGCTCAATGGTGTAGTCCAATATTTGCTGCTATGGTAGCAAGCTGGATGTTTAAATTACTAACCGAAGGCTCAGTATCCCTAAAGCCAACCCAAGCAATGGCCGAATGTGTCAAAATCAATTCTGACATGTTAGAAGGTTTCGGAATCACTGGGGAAGCTAAACGGACTGCCTTAAATAATACTCTTAAAGAGAGATTTGGGTATGACGCATTACAAGAATGGAATGTAAAAGTTATTGAAGCTGAAGTACAATCACTAAATCCAACCACAATAGCTAAACGTACTGGATTAAGAGGTTCTAGACAAGTTAATTTAAAATTGACCGAATTAAAGCTACAAATTCCATACCGAGACAGTAGAAAATGTCTGCATTACAAACTGACAGAATTAGGTCTAAAACACGCTACATATCAAGATAAAAGTTACAATTCCAGCCAAGCAGTCCGCTCTATAAAATGGCATGAAAGTGTATTGACTTTGTTTTAAATTGTCCAAAGAAATACTACAGTAAGTTTAACTCGTAAGCCGTATATACTTAATTGGTAGTCTTAAACAAAGTAGTGGTTGATTTATTAAATTAATTTTATTGTAATTTCAAACCATTACCACTACTAGGACTACTGACAAAATTACTTAGTTCGTTTACAACCGATAGAATTATAAGCTAGTTGTTCCGCTTGATTATTGGAAGCAGTATTAGTATTATTTGATAGAATATGTGATGGTTGATAGTCATAAGGCGTCTGAGGACTACCATTGATTTGTTTAACTATGAAACTACTACCACGCATACTGCAAGGTTTTTTCATTTGACCGCTGGCTTCGGTAAATTCATTCTGTAAATTCACTAAAGCTCCATCTATATCCATGTCAACAGAATCAATTTGAACGTTGCCGTCGATGCCTAATTTTGAGGATGCACTTAGTAAGCTGTCAGGAGAAACAATAAATTGTTCGGATTTAATGTTGATATTGCCACCATGTCCTGCATCTGCTTGGGCTTTGATTTGGCCATTGTTCAGTACAATAAAAATAGGGTTTTCGATATTAATATTACCACCATCTCTGGTACCACCATTAGCACTAGTCGAAATAGTTCCGCCCTTTATATATAAAATTTCTGGTACGGTAATATTAATATCGCCTCCAGCTGCATTAGCAGTTTGAGTGGTAATTTCAGCATTATTGTTCAAGCTCATTTTATTGGCTACAATTGTAATATTACCAGCACTATCTGTTGAAGGTTTTACACTATATAATCCACTGGTTATAGAACTATTGAAAACGACTTCTTGTTTACCTTCTATACTATCCCAAGTTATCATTTCCTGACCTTCTATAAAAATTTCATCAGCAGTTATATTTATATTACCACCTGGACCTTTACTTAAGGATAAAGTACTAATTTGTCCACCATTTTTTAAAATTATTTTGCGAGCTTTAACATCTATATTACCCGATTTTCCTCCTTTAGTATCTTCCACACTAACTGGCACTGCTTGAGCTGTAATACCTGATGCCCAAGGATAAATCTCAATATAATCATCTGGATATGGGTCATTAACAATATCCATAGCTCCAGAAATTATTAATTCCTCATTTGCTTTAACACTAATATTGCCTGCATTGCCAGCTCCTAAAGAAAATGTTGCAATTACACCACCATCCCGTATTATAATTTTATTTGCTTCTACTTCTACAAACCCACCTTCGGAATCGGCACTTTTATTTGATCTTATACTCTCATTTGAACTGGCAATACCACTTGGAATTGCTGATGTTGTAGGATGTTCTCCCGCAATGGTTAATGTGCCTGTAATTTTAATATCAATAGCTTGTTCTTTGATGTAACCATCTCCTAACACACTATTATCGATTTGTGAAGCATCCAATAGAGTCATATTATTCGCTCTGATCTTTATGGTTCCTGTTTCGCCTTTATCAAAAGCTGAGGCAGTTATCCAATTCATATTTAACCAATTTTTTTCTTTACCTATAGCAGCACTACGTGGATGTAGCCCAGACATAGTTAAATCATTACTAATTTCAATATTAATTCCCCCCCCTTTACCAGTACCAATAGTATTCGCTGCCATAATAAAGGATGAGTCTTCAAACATCAAATCATCAGCTTTAATATCTATTTTAGTATTTCGTTTGTCACCATAAGCCTCAGCATTTATTCCTGTACTAACCATTTTAATATCACCCCCATATATGAAAATATGTGTTCCCCCTTCACTACTAGCATCTATATGAGTATTATGAATATTGATGTTTCCTCCAGCAATTTTCTCACTTACCTTTAATTCATTTCCTTGAATATTTGCTTCACCACGTTCTGATAAACTAATTAAATCAATATAACCACCTTTAGAGCGTATTATGGCTGACTTATCATCTTCTATTTCTAGTTTAAATGGCCTATTAAACCAATCCGCAGAATAGAAAAAATCTTCACCTTTAATATCTAAATCACCACCAATAAAAGAAAAGGTTTTTCCATCTGGAATGGATAGTCTACTGTTATCAATAGTAATAGGAGCTGGATTATCAGTTAAAAAACCAAATGCAGATATTGGAGCAATAGTTAATAAACTATCTTGAGGATTACGAACGTCAAATTTTCCTTCATTGCCTAATCTCAAATAATCAGCAGTACTGGTATGGAAAGAACCTTGTACATCTAATTGAGCATTCGGCCCAAACATAATTCCATATGGATTTAAGAAATACATATCAGCATTGGGAATTGTCGAACGGATTAACCCATCAATGTTAGAAGGATTGCCGCCCGTCACCCGACTAATAATATTCTGAACACTATTTGTTCCAGAAAATGTTGCAGATTCTAAGCTGTTTAAATTAAAATCTTGAAAACTGTGGAAGAGATTAGCACCATGTTGTTGGCCTAAATCAGAGGTGATTTGGAAATCGGGGCCAGATAAATTTACATTTTGACCAAGCGTACCATCGGTAACTACTTCTGCTAAAATAGGTAAATGGATAGCTGATAATATTAATAATAATTTAGCTTTCATATTGAGTATTCCATTAATTTTTAAAATTAAGAATGGGACAGTAAAATTTAGAACAAATAATTTAGAATTGAGATTAAAAAATTTACAATTAAGAGCGAACACAAAGGCAGATTTACGTGTTTACTCTGTGAAATTATTTACCAAAAACTTGTACCTTAAACTATCTATAACAGCAATCTATCTGCCAACATGTAAATTCTATGTATTTGTTTGTGCTTTTTCAAGATAAATTGTCAATTGTTCAGATAAAGCTTGTACATGAGGTTTATAATTCATCGTAACATGATTACCCTGAATACGATAAATATCTATTCCTTCAGATGCTAAACTAGACCAAGATTTTTCTAAAAAATGAGCATTAAATTCATTTCGTTCTTTAGCTGAGAAAAAAATTATTTTCCCTGAATGAGTATTTGGTTTATAATCCAAAAATGCTTGGTAATTTAAATTATAGAGTTTAAGGATGTTATAAAGTCGTTTGACATTCCAATCAGGAATCATTCTGAAAGTCATTTTTATCTGTTCAAAATAATAAAGTAACTTTAGTTTTATTGGTATTTGTCCGGGAGCTGGTGTATCTATTATAGCAAGTAAATCAACTCGTTGTTCAATTAAAAGAAAAAGCTTTGCCATCTCTAAAGCTACAACACCACCAAAACATGCTCCCCCTAAAAAATAAGGTCCTTCTGGCTGAATAATACGTATTGCTTCAATGTACTTAGTTGCCATTTCTTCAACTTTAGTAAGAGGTTTACTATTTTTATAGGCACCTTGGGCTTGAATTCCATATACTGGTTGTTCATCATCCAAATAATGTACTAAATCTTGATAAAAGTAAATATGACCTCCTCCGGGATGGATTAAAAATAAAGGAGATTTGTTGATATTACCAGTTTGAAGTACAACTAAATTAGGTGGCAATTCCGTTGTTACATTACCTTCAATTAATTTTACTAAATTAGCAATGGTTGGAGCATTCAAAATACTATTAGCAGCCAAATCTAATTGAAAAATATCATTTAATTTGGTAAGCATTCGGACAGCCAACAAAGAATTACCACCTAAATCAAAAAAGTTATCATTAATACCAATATTATCAATTTTTAACAATTGTTGCCATATTTTTGCAATGCTTTGTTCGGTATTAGTCTGCGGTATCGCATAATCTGTTTCCAACTGAGGACGCAAACCATCTGGTTCTGGTAAAGCATTACGATCTACTTTTCCATTTGGAGTTAATGGCATTACATCCAACATTACAAATGTAGATGGAACCATATATTCGGGCAATTGTTCTTGTAAAAATTTCCGAAGTTGCGGGATAATATTTTGACTTATTTCTTGTCGTAACGGATTGTTAGCATAATAATGCCATGGCAATGGATGGAAGTTTAGAGAGGAAATTTGTTTATCTGAGCAAGAAGATTTAAACAGAATATCGTAACAACCATTAGAATTAGTATTGAGCCAACTAATGTCAACCTCATAACCTAATTCTTCTCCTAATTGCCACAAATTTTCAGGGTCTATACCATTTTTTGTTAAAGTTTGACGCAATTGTCCTACTGTTTCATTTGGTTCGGCATATTCCAGCCATTTTAACATTTTTATTTCTGTATTCAAACGAGCATTAGGTATATCACGAAATCCGATAATACTTGGTTGTTCTTTTAACTGGTGGTGAATATCTGTTAAAGTTGAGTAATCTGTCCAAGGAACATTATCATTATTCCCTCCAATTTGAAGGATAGCTTGATAACGGAACTTAGTAAGCTCATTATGATAACAACCTCTATGTGGTTTAATAGTTACATTTGTAATCTTTGGATTTTGTTGTTGAAAAGCTAAGAAAAATTTAGGATCAAGCAATAATTCCTCTTCTTTAGAATAATACTGTTGTATTCGTTGTTGTAATTCTGATTTAGTGATATTATCAGATGCTTTATATAATTGTACTGAAGTGTGGTAAGCTTTTAATAAGGTTAAATTGCGAATATCACCAATAAAAATATGGCCGTTTGGTTTAATAATTTTTACTGCTTTTTCTAGTACTTCCAAAAGATAGGTAACATTAGGAAAATACTGGATAACTGAATTTATGATTATTGTATCAAACTTTTCTGGTTGAATAGCAGTAAAATCATCAGCTTTACAATTTATAAGTTTAACATGACTTAAATTATCAATATTCTGTTTTAATTGGGAAAGCTGTTGTAATACTGCTGCTGAAAAATCAGTCGCCCAATATTTTTGACATTGTGGAGCAATTTCAGATAATAGTAAACCAGAACCACAGCCAATTTCCAATACATGATTAGGTTTTAATGATAGAATAGTATCCACTGTAGAATCTGTCCAAATTTGCATTTCTTCTGCTGGAATTGGTAAACCAGTATAACTACTATTCCAACCGGTAATATTAAAAGTTGGATTAGATTCATGTGTTGCTCGACCATATACATCTTCGTAAATATTTTCCCAATTAGAAATATGTTCATTTTGGGATTTTTGGAGTGGTTTATCATGTTTAGAAAATTTAGGAACTACATAAGCTATTAATTTATCTGATTTAGAATAAATTACAGATGTTTCTCGTACTGACGGATGTCTGGTTAATGTAGTTTCAATTTCACCAAGCTCAATCCGAAAGCCTCTCATTTTAATTTGATTGTCAATTCTACCTAAAAATTCTATATTACCATTTGGTAAATAACGAGCTAAATCACCAGTTTTGTACAAACGTAATTTTTTATTGAAAGGGTTATTGATAAATTTCTCAGCTGTTAATTCTGGCCGATTTAGATAACCACGAGCTAAACCAACTCCACCAATATGAAGCTCTCCAGATTCACCTATCGGAAGTGGTTGTAAATATTTGTCTAAAATATAGGTTTGAGTATTGGCAATTGGGCAACCTATAGGAAGATTGGGATTATTATTACTTGTATTCTTAAATATGGTCGCACAAACAGTTCCTTCAGTTGGACCGTAAGCATTAAAAAAATGACGATTTTTTGACCATTGTTTTGCTAATTTAGGAGGACAGTTTTCTCCTGCTACAATGATATATTTTAAATATTTTAATTTGGAATTAGGTAAAGTCGCTAGTATAGTAGGAGGTAATGTAACATGGGTAATTTTATATTTTTGTAATAAATCAGCTAAATTATTTTCTAGCAACAGTTTTTTGGAATTTGCCAAACAAAGTGTGGCACCAGAACCTAATGTCATAATTATTTCCCAAATAGCAGCATCAAAACTTAAAGAAGCAAATTGCAGAACTTTGTTGTTTGATTTTAAGGAAAATATTTTAATTTGAAATTGGCAAAGATTAGATAAGCCACGATGTTCAATTAAAACCCCCTTAGGTTTCCCAGTAGAACCAGAAGTATAAATCACATAAGCTAAATTACTAGGTTTAGCAATTTGTATTAAATTAGCATCTGATGATGTAGAAATAGTTTTCCAATCTGTATCTAAACACACAGTTTGGGCTTTATGTTTAGGTAAATTTTCAACTAAGCTTGCTTGAGTCAATAATATTGGAACTTGTGCATCTTCCAACATAAAACCCAAACGAGATTTTGGATAAACTGGGTCTAAAGGTAAATAAGCTCCACCAGCTTTAAGAATTCCCAATAAACCAATTACCATTTCCAGAGAACGTTCTACACAAATTCCTACCAATACTTCAGGTTTAACTCCTAAAGTTTGTAAATAATGGGCCAACTGATTGGCTTTATTATTTAATTCTCTGTAAGTAAGTTGCCTATCTTCAAATATAACAGCGATATTTTCTGAAGTTTTTTCAACCTGTTCTTCAAATAAATTAACTATGGTTTTATCGTGTGGATAATCAGTTTTTGTGTCGTTGAATTCAACTAGGATTTTATTTAATTCTGTTTTAGTCATTATTTATGAGTTCATGATAGTTTTTGTTATTTTACAACAATATCTACTTTCTATCAATAATGATTCGGATATTTTGGAGTTCAAGGCACAGCTTTGTAAGTAACAGCAATTGTTTAATATCACTGAGACTTAAGTAAAACTATATTTTTTAGCAAAATGGGAAAATCTATAAGACTTGACATATTGCTGATAATGTATGATAATAGCAAAATATATGCGCTCGTGGCTCAGCCCGGATAGAGCGTTGGCCTCCGGAGCCAAAGGTCACAGGTTCAAATCCTGTCGAGCGCGTTTCTATATATTCAACCTATTCTTCATAAGATTCTGGCAATGAATGGGCAATCCCTTTGTGACAGTTGACATATTAGACAAAAACCACAAAAATAACGTAAAATACTAAATAATAAGTATATAAAAAATTTTCTAACCATAAAACTTGACAATAATTTATTGGTTAG
>DAOUSR010000161.1 GCA_030627125.1 Thioploca sp. | reverse complement strand
CAATAAAGGCAGGATGTTCCCCGCACACGTGGGGATGAACCGTTTTAAAAATCGGGGCGAAAGGTGAAGTCGAAATGTTCCCCGCACACGTGGGGATGAACCGATAATAACTAATTCTTAAATGTTCCCCGCATACGTGGGGATGAACTGGTAAAAGAAATAGCCCTGAAGATTTAATAAACATGTTCCCCGTACATTATGAAATCTTGGCAAAACTCCATATAATTAAATTCATAAACTTGATAGAAATGTAAATCTATCCTTGTCGTAATTATTTAAATCCCCACCAGCCATCATCTGATGAATTCATCCAACATAATTGTGTTTTGTTCCAAATTTTCTGATAATAACTATTTGTTATATTTGAAAATTTTCTTCCAACCAAGAATCAAAAGCTCCTTCTAAATCATGCTCTTTCATTTCATAACAAACTTTATCAATTCCTAACTGCTGTTGAATAGCATCGGACACAAACTGTTCAATATTATTTTCTTCTTGCTGTTGCAAAACTTTAAATAATATATCATCGACATTAATTGGTATTTTCATATTTTTAATATCTTAAAGATTGGCAATTTTTGAAAAGGTAATTTCAATTATTTAAAATTTATAGCCAAATTTAGCAATAATTTCTTTGGAGAGGGGATTTTTAGATAAATCTGAATTACAGCTTTTATCAATTGAACGTGTTATATAAATACAAATTAATAGATTGACATTTATATTGAATTTCATTAAGAATTAAGAATTGCTATATATGAGATATTAAAAATTTTCTCATAATTAAATGGAAAAACAGGTGGATTTTCTCCACCATTATACTAGAACTATGTATTAAATTTATTAATTTGCTCAATAATTTGATCTGGACTATAAGGCTTCTGTACCAAACCTTTACCACCTTGCATTTGAGCCCACAAACGATCGGCCTTTTGGCCTTTACTGCTCACAAAAATAATCGGAATATCTTTGGTAGATTCATGGTGTGTAATTTCACGACAAGCTTGATAACCATCGGTATCAGGCATAACAATATCCATAAATATCATATCCGGCTTTTCAGAACCAGCCTTTTCAATTGCTTCATGACCCGATGTGGCTATAATAACTTCATAACCAGCATCAGTAATAATATTTTGAATATTCATCCGATCAATTGTTGAATCATCGACAACTAAAATTTTATTGATAGACATAAATTTTTCCTTACTAAAACCTTAATTTTAAAATTGAGTAAATTATTTGCTTTTGGTAGAATTTGGTAAAAACTGATTAATCACTTCCCTAAGTTGTTCTGGTTCAACCGGTTTAGTCAAATAAACACTAGCCCCAGCCATCGTTCCACGTAACTTATCAAACCGTGAACCTTTACCAGTCAACATAACCACAGGAGTATTTTTTGACATATTATTTGACTTAATTTCTTTACACACTTTATAACCATCAATACCCGGTAACATAAGGTCTAAAAAAATAATGTCATATACGGTCTTTTGGATGAATTCAAGAGCTTTTTCACCAGTTTCCGCAAAATCAATGTCCATCCCAAACAAACTTAATTGAATTTCCATAGACTTACGAACCGGCAGACTATCATCTACCACCAATGATTTAATTCCACTACTAGAGGTATTGCCAACCGCACTAAGCAAAGCATTTCTAGCTTCATCATCCATTCCTTTTGCATCACCAATAACCAACTCTGGTACATACTTATGAGCTTCAATAGTAACTTTATCTAGAACTTCTAAAACTCGTTTTAAAGTTAAAGGTCGCTTTAAATAAGTGCTCTTAGTATCATCTGGAACTATTTTAGTGACTTTAATTATAGGAATATTGCTATTATGTACACTGAAACTTCGCCATTCACTGAGAGCATCTGGATTATCTGCATCCACTAGTATAATTTCAGCCGTTTCCCGTTGCTCAACCATAGTATATTGTCGACTACGCGATGCTGCTAATTTAAAAATACTACCAAGCGTATTTTGTTCATTTGGTGCCAAACCAAAAATCCCGACCTTGAAAATTTTATCCATAATGTTTCCAATTAAATGTTTATTAAGTTACTGTTCAATAGACATCATGCAACATCTTAATTCAAAATTAATATTCTGCTGTGACTTTAAAGGTAATTGGTTAATCTCTTGATATTCAAAAAACCGTATCGTAAAACGCTGTTTGCCACTATTTATTTGTGGATAATAATGATGTTCTGGTGGCATAACTACTTGAATCAATTGATATGCTGTATCACTATTTAAAGTTTGTTGATAAAATCCATTTGGAGCTAATTGTTGTGATATGCTAACACTATTACGAATCAAATATAAAACTAATTGAGTAGCATTATATAAAGGCAATACCGGGGCCAACCACTCGTTAAGTTGATTTTGACGAGTTTTAGGAGTCTGTTGCAACCAATGATAAAAAATTGGTGAATCACATGATACAGTTCCGCCTAGAATAGCAGCACGTTGACGTAATAGACTCAAAAAATGATGTTTAGTTAAACTATTTACAGTTTCATTATCAAATTTAGTTATTTGTTTTAACAGAGTAGTAGTTTGCACAAGCAGGTTATCAATCCTTTCATTATCAACTGATGGAGTGGATTGCCAATTTTTTAAAGTCTGAGCATAATAATTCAAATCTTTACTGAGGTCATTACTAAGGTCAAAACGAACAATAAATTCCAACACTTGATTCAGACCAATAATAACGGCACGACTATCCCAGCCAGATGGCCCCTTAAGATGGTACATAATCCCAGAAAACAAATGCTCAAGGCGTAATAGATGTTTTATATGTTCATTGCACGGTTGCTCATAAACAGTTTTTTTCTTCACTAGTTAAATCCCAAAATTTTTCCAAGTTAAATCTTAGATTTTGAAGCAGAATAAACTTGATATTGCTTATGTAAAATTAAAATTTGTTGTTTTAGCTCATCAAGAGTAGAATTATTGTAAATTACCTCATTCGCAATAGCAAGTCGTGTGTCCCGATTAGCTTGCACTTGGAGTATTTGCTCTATCTCTATCGCAGACAAATTATCCCGTTGTTGTAACCGTTTACGTTGTAATGTTATTGAACAATCAACAACTAAAACTCGATCTACTAAATCCATTTGCTGAGTTTCTAAGAGTAATGGAATACTTAATAAGCAATAACAATTATTTAGTTGCTTAGCTTGTGTTTGCATTATTTGTTTAATAGGAGGATGTAAAATCGCTTCTAATTGTTGGCGTTGGCTCGGATTAGCAAATATAATTTGACGTAATTTAGCTCGATTAAGACTGCCATCCGCAAAAATAACTTCATTACCAAATGTTGCAGCAATAATTTTAAGCAATGGTTGGTTTGGTTTTACTAAATTATGGGCAATTTCATCAGCATCAATGATTGGCACACCAAGTTGAGCAAAATACTCGGAAACTACCGATTTTCCACTGGCAATTCCCCCAGTTAAACCAATTTTTAAAGACCTATCCATAGATTAACTAAAGATTCTCCCCACATTAAATGTAACCAACCTGCTGTAGCTAAAAAAGGCCCAAATGGAATAGGCTTGTCTCGGTTCTGGATTTTCAATACTACTAAACTTATGCCAATTATCGCTCCTACCAATGAGGATAAAAAAATAATTCCGGGTAATGCTTCCCAACCCAACCAAGCTCCTAATGCGGATAATAGTTTAAAATCCCCATATCCCATCCCATCCTTACCAGTTAATAATTTAAATGCCCAATACACTGACCATAACGATAAATAGCCAATCATAGCTCCAATAATGCTCGTCTCAAGATCGACATAAGTGCCAAATAAATTAAATAAAATTCCTAACCATAACAAAGGTAATACAATATTATCTGGCAATAATTGATGGTCAATATCAATAATACTAGCAGCTAATAAACTCCAAGTTAGTAATAAAGCTCCTAATAATGGCCAACCATAACCAAATTTCCAAGCAGTTACAGCCGCCAATAACATGCTGACAAATTCAATTATTGGATAGCGGATAGAAATTTTTTGTTGGCAAGCACTACAACGTCCACGTAACAGAATATAACTTATTATCGGAATATTTTCCAACATAGTAATAGCATGAGAGCAATTTGGACAACGTGATGCTGGTAGGATTAAATCGAATTTTTCTTGGGGAATATTGGTGGAAATCTCTAATAATTCTGCACAATCTCTTCGCCAGCCTCGTTTCATCATTATAGGTAATCTATAAATCACTACATTTAAAAAACTACCTACTAAAAGACCTATAATAGCAGCAGCGATAATAACAGCATTGGGTTCAACGATAAAATAATTCATGTGTTAGTATAATATTTTTACTATAAAATTGATAATATATAATTCTAGCATATGTTATCACATCTTTGAGAAATCACAGCGTATAAACAATGTATTGATAAATTCAGAAAAATATTATCTTTGCCATTAAGTTAAGGGCAACCATAAAGAATTGTTCTTACATAAAATATTGAAATGAAATTAATACTATCTTTAATATTCGTCATATTACCCATATCTATAGCCCATCATATATTAGGTCGCCCAGATTATAGCCTAAACGAAGATTCCAATACTTCACCGAGTATGCAAGTAGAAACTCGTATTGGTAACTATATTATAACTGCCATGTTTGAAGCTGATGGAGAACCATATACTATTGATTTTCCATTACAAATTGGACAGCAACCAGCAATTGGCCCGCTTGGAATAACGGTAGCTATTATTATATTGATCTTGGTTATGGTTAGTATTATTCAACGCAAAAAAACTCCAAACTGCCAAAATTCGTAACGCACATAATAAATTCATGATAACAATTCATCCAGGATTACCAACAATTTGGGGATTGCTAGTTGGCCTTGCCGTACTATTAATCAGCAGCTGGGCGATATGGAAACCAATATCTGCATATACTACCAACCGCCATTACAATTTGATAAAGTTACCAATAATAGGTTGGTTAATTCAGCGAATAACTACCAGACCGAGCGTATTATTTGTCCTCAAATTAATAGTAGTCGTATTATTCTTACTAGTAATTGCGGCCGGTTTATTTGGTACTCCAATTCCAGAACGTAATATAGCCACCATGCTGACTTGGAATATTTGGTGGAGCGGTTTAATAATTGCGATATTCTCGGTTCTGCTTGGTGTACAGTCTGTCCTTGGGATACTATAGCCACTTGGTTAGTACATCGCCGCTTATGGAATCGTTTCGATCCGTACACCAGTTTGAATTTACAAGTACCCAAACAATTACACAATGTACTACCAGCCTTATTCCTATTCATAATTCTGACTTGGTTGGAATTGGGAGTCGGAGTAACGATAAATCCATACGCAACTGCATCGTTATCTTTATTGATGATAATATTGGCAACTGTTTCCTTAGCTATACGGGAGTTATTAATTATCAATGTTTGGCAATTATCACCGATGATATTGTTTGCTATTCTTGCAACTGGTTATCATTTGTGGTTATTGATGGAGCCTATGGTTATACGAATGTCTGGGGTTTGTTTGCCAATTAATATGTAAGGATATAGCAATTCTTAATGAACTTCAATATAAATATCAATCATTTAATTTGTATTAATATCTTTAATTGGGAAATGCTGTATACTAATTTCTATATTTGAATTCTATTTCAAATCATTATATAATAACTTTTCAAATTTAATAAACGTATAATTATGGATATAACTACATTAATCTTATTTGCTTTAGGATTTGTCTTACTATCTTATGGAGCTAATGTATTAGTTAGAGGTGCAGAAAACTTAGCTATAACAATGGGAATTGCTCCCTTAGTTATTGGTCTCACGATAGTTGCTTTTGGCACTAGTGCTCCAGAATTAGCGGTAAATATTCAGTCGGCTTGGAATGGTAAATCAGATTTAGCAGTAGGTAATATTGTGGGTAGCAATATCCTAAATATCTTATTAATTTTAGGAATTGGAGCAATCATTGCTCCATTAAAAGTACATAAACGCTTAGTCAAAATAGAAATTCCTCTGATGATAGGAGCGTCAATTTTATTATTATTATTATCTTTGGATGGTATGCTTAATCGTTTGGATGGTTTGATTTTAGCTTCAGGAATTGTTGGTTATATTATTTATTCCATAAAAACTTGTCACGAATTAAAAACCCCGGATGAAATCTGTCCTACAGAAATAGATAAAAAATCCAAAAATATTTTTCGCCAATTATTATTGATTGCTGTAGGTTTAGTATTATTAGTAATCGGCTCACAATGGTTAGTAAACGGAGCGGTCATGGTAGCTATATATTTTGGTATTAGTGAATTAGTTATTGGTTTAACCATAGTATCAATTGGGACTTCTCTGCCAGAGATTGCTACGGTCATAGTTGCAAGTCGACGTGGGCAGCAAGATATTGTGGTTGGCAATGTTATAGGCAGTAACTTGTTTAATATTTTATTGGTGCTTGGTTTCACTAGCTTAATTGCTCCGAACGGTATTGCAGTTTCCAATGCAGCAATTGTATTTGATATTCCAGTTATGATTGTGGTTGCTATGGCTTGTTTACCTATTTTCTTCACTGGCTACCTGATTGAACGTTGGGAAGGTATTTTATTCTTATTTTACTATTTCATTTATAGTCTTTACTTATTCCTAAATGTAACTCATAACAGTATGTTGCCAATATTTAATGAAGTCATGCTCTGGTTTGTGATACCAATGACAGTCATAACCTTAACCGCTTTTGTATGGAAATCTTTCAAGAAAAAATGATAATACAAATGTTTTGTATAGCAATACATCGGACAGTTTTTAAAAAATAGACCCAAGTTAAAAATTAACTCATTGAAATTAAAGTATTTTATGGTTTTGTCATGAAAAATACTTTAATAACAAATAATTATAAAAACTGTCCGAACCATTATGACTTAATATAACGAAAATTAATTTTAGCGGGAGAGGTTGCAAACATACTAAAATACTAGCATTTAATAATAAATCAGACTATAATATAATAGTAAATTTTTAAAAAAGGATCATAATTATGCGACTATCATATACAGCACTTTTTTTAGCACTTGGTATTAGCAGTACTATTGACGCTCGCCATATTGATATACCGAATTTCGTAGCAACTAATACGACATCCAATTATCAATTAGGTGATTTTGAACCAGTTAGATTTCGCAAACGTGGTGCGGATGATGTACCTGAAAGTTTGTGGGAATTTGATGTTTCTAACCCAAACGATTTCTGTTATAGCTCTACAGATAAAGTAGTTTTATGGCGGCCAGATGCAGGTAAAAAAGGCGAAGAATTACAAATGGTTAAAATTGATTCTAACCAAGAATATTCTATAACATGGCCTACCAAAAGACATACTATGGCGTGGCCTTCTTCAGTATCATTGGATGCTGGTGAATATTTGATTGGTATTGGTAATGCTACAAATAAGATTACTTTACACAAAATACCAGAACATGAAGTTAATGTACAAAAATGGATGGGAAATAATGGTTGCATCCAACAAGTAAAAATTTTTACAGAAATGCAAAATAGTTCACAATCTTCTAATATAGGAATATAATTAGAGATAAAGTTAAATGTGAATTAAGAGCTGAATCGTATATGTCCCAAAAGAAAGCAGCAAGCGTAGGATGCAATGAACGAAGGGAATTGTATCAATTGTGTAGCACCATGATTGATGCGGTTCCTCACCACATCTTACATTGCAGGTTACGAGTT
>DAOUSR010000129.1 GCA_030627125.1 Thioploca sp. | reverse complement strand
TTATTAATTAAGGAATTAGAACTCAATAAAATATGATACTTAAGACCTGACAGGTTTTGAAAACCTGTCAGGTCTGCCTGAGAGTTTCGGCAATTATTAAATCCTGAATCCTAAGTTCGTTTTTTCTCACAATCTTCAATTAAATTATCCAACAACTGTACCGAAGTTTTAGCTTCTGCTTTTATTTCATGTAGAAAATCTATCTCACTCTTTGAGACATTACCATCTGCAAAAAATGCTTCTCTGAGGATATCAACCTCACGCTCGCTAACATGATTGTCTGCCAAAGCAAAAGCTTTTGCTACTTTACGCCATTCAGCCATTATTTGTTCCTGTTTTAGATTAATTACAATATTCAAAAATATAACAATATAACAATATCATATTAAATTTAAGAACACAATTGAATTTGAATTATAATATGATGTTACGCAAAGTATTATAAATCTCAAAATTATAACGTAGAGACAAGGCATGCCTTGTCTCTACAATTTCAAAATAAAACTTATGTTTCATTACTTAATGGTAGGTAATTATAATTTTTTATAAAAAAAGCAACAGGAAAATATCTAACTTGCGTTTAATATTACATACAACTTTTAATAAAAGGAAATCGTTATGAAACGTAATCAAGAAATACTTACTGCTGCTATCGCAATGTTATTAGCTTCATCAGCTTGGGCTGGTAATGGTTATCAAACAGCAAATGGAGCAAATAATTCCCAAAATCGTTCTTTGGTAGGAACTTGTATAACTGATTCTGAAAATACCTGTTTACCTGAGTCAAGATGGGATAATTCTAAAAACTGGCGGAATAATTATCAACAAGGTTCACAAGCAAATTGTACCGATGAAAACTGTTCGGCATTAGAACTGGCAGAAATAACTGAAGCTGAAGCAATAACTCTTGTGTTCATGCGAGAAGAAGAAAAAATGGCTAGGGATGTTTATATAACTCTTTATGAAACTTGGCAAACTCCACTATTTGCTAATATTTCAAAAGCAGAACAACAACATATGGATCAAATCAAAGCATTGCTTGATAGCTATGAACTACCTGACCCAGCTTTAGAAGCAGTAGGTGTATTCGCTAACTCTGATATTCAAGCATTGTATGATAGTCTTATAGAACGTGGTAATACTTCACAGATTGAAGCTCTTCAGGTAGGAGCATTAGTTGAAGAAGTTGATATAGCTGACTTGGAAAAAGCTATTGCTGAAACTGAAAATCCAGCTTTGGAAAGAATGTATACCAACTTAATGAATGGTTCATATAATCATTTACGAAGTTTTGTGCGTAATATTGAATATTTAGACTATGCTTATCAAGTACAACATTTACCTCAAGCAACAGTTGATGATATTTTAAATCCGGCTACTATTAGTCGAGGAATTGGTATTAATGCTGATAATTCTCAAATGGTTGCAACCAGTTCTCAATTTAAACCATCAATCCAAAATCGTAATGGCAGTTATAATAATGGTGCTGTATTAGCTAAAGATGAAGAAGTCACACTGGGTACAACTTTTCAACCTGATACTGCCCATATTGGCCAAAATGCAGATTTATTGACAATGGCAACTTTTACTCCTACTGGTAGCAATACACAAGGTATGTATATGCGTGATAAAATAGGTAATTGGCAACAATGGGATGGTGATTTAAATAATGCAGTTGCTTCACAGACTCAACAGAGATTAAATGCTAATCAAAATATTGATATTTACCAAGGTCAATTACCAGCTGGAAGATATCAAGTTTCAACTGGCTATCGTTTACAAGATGGAACTTCTATCTTAAATGGCCAACCAATAGATTTTTCAGTTGAGTAATATATTTAGCAATACTGAAGTCTAAATTTTCAGATTAATTGGATTTAAAATACTTCCAAATCTGAAGATTTAAGCTCCATTCTTAAGCTGCACAATAAATTTCAACTAACCATAATTTTAATGAAATATATAACTATTAGTATATTTATATTCTGCATAAACAGTAATGTTTTCGCATCTCAAGCTGAAAACCAACAGATTATTCTAAATTCTCAAAAAAATTGTGAACCAGGAACAGAAAATTGTAGGCGTTCGCAATTATCTGCTGAGCGAACTCCAGTAACAAAGGATATGCGTAAATTTGTAGAATTACCTGAAATAACTAAGAAAATTTTACGACAAAGAATGTTAAGTAATCTTACGGCTTTAACTCAAATTATTAGTCTACTTGCAAATAATGAACTGGACTCTGCTGCCGATATTGCAGAAACCAAAATAGGTGATTGGAGAATTGGTAATGGTTCTGGTATGGGGCCAGGTAAATTTATGCCAAAAGAAATGCGACAAATTGGTATGAGTATGCATAAAACAGTAGATGAATTTGTGAAAATAGCAAGAGCTGGTAATAAAGAAAAAATCTACAGTTCTTTAGGACAAATTACAAATGTTTGTGTTGCTTGCCACTCTTCTTATCGTACTCAGTAACTCTTTAATTATGAAACAAATTTAACAGGTTAAATCAAAAAAAACACTGATTTAAAATTCGATTCATTAATTGGTTAAATCTTGTTCAAATTATCCCAAATTCTTCGGTTATTATAATTTTTTGTAAAAAAACGACAGGAAAATATCTAACTTATGTTGAACATTATGTAGATATTTTAAAATTAACTATTAGGAACACTATCATGAAAACTATTATCGTATTATCATCTGCAATCGTATTAAGTCTTGCTGCTAATATTACAATGGCTCAGTATGGAAATGGCGAAGGAAATGCTGATCGAGCTCAAATGCAGGAAACTCGAATGCAAGCTAGAATAGTTCGCTTAACAGAACGTTTTGATGTCAACCAAGACGGACAAATTACCCTTGATGAACTTCAATCAGTACGTACTGCTCATTTTAATCAAATGGATATTGATGGTAATGGATTGGTAAACTCTGAAGAATTGGCTAGTTACAGAACTGCAATGATGGCTCAAAATAATTCCATGCAAGATAGACGTGGTGGAAAAAGCTGTCATGGTAATATAAATAACAAGCTAGAACGTTTAGATAATGATGGAGATGGACAAATTTCTGCTAATGAATTTGCTGCTAATGTACCTCTGTTTAATAGATTTGATACAGATGAAAACGGTATTATAACTCAGGAAGAATTGAGCCAAAGTCGTAGAAATAAGTAAATTTGTCACTAGGTTAAAAATCTTATATATATTTTGAGTTATCCGAGTAATAATCATTAAAAAGTGAAAGATATTTCAGATGATTTACTTATGCAACAAATCCAAGCTGGCGATCATCAAGCTTTTGTTAAACTTGTTGATCGTCATTTAACAACATTACATAAATTTGCTCAACATATATTGGGCAATCCTACAGATGCTGATGATATTGTACAAGAAACCTTTGTACGGGTTTGGCAAAAAGCTCATCAATGGCAACCAAAAGCAAAAGTATCAACTTGGTTACATAGTATTACCAACAATCTTTGTATGGATTTTTATCGGCGAGTTAAAGTTAAAACGGTTGATATAACTGAAGTTAATCTGATAACATCACATCAACCAGCTACCGACAAACAGCAACAAGATGTTAAAATTCAAGTGCAAACTGCACTCCAACAACTTCCAGAAAATCAACGCTGTGCTATAGTTTTATGTTATTATCAAGATATGACAAATCGTGAAGCTGCAAATGTATTAAATATTAGTATTTCTGCGTTAGAATCGTTAATGGCAAGAGGTCGCCGCAAACTCAAAAAAATATTACAAATTCAATCAGATGATCTATTGGGAGAAATCTAATGAACAAAATTACTCAGCAACGATTTTCACAATTACTAGATATTTATGGTGGAAACTCTAACCGATGGCCAATTGAAGAAAGAGCTGCGGCCTTAAAATTCCTCAAAGAATCTACAGAAGCATATCGTTTACAGCAAGCTGCTTTAAATTTAGATAATTTATTAGATAGCATACCTACTGCATCACCAACAGCTATGTTACGCCAACGTATTTTAGCTCAACATTATACAGAACCAGTACAAGATGCTTGGCAATGGTTTGTACAATGGTTTATTGGAACAACTGTGCGGGAACATTTTTTACGGCCAGCATTTATGTTAATTATACCGCTTGTATTTGGTATTTTTCTCGGTTTAAATTTAGAAACAGTCTCAATGGATGAAAATATGTTATTTGCAGAAGAAGTAAATTTACTAGCTTTGAGTTCAACGGAATAATTCATCATGAAAAAATCACGTATTTTTGCTATTATTTTACTCATCTCATTGGCTTTAAATTTATTTTTAGGTGGTATTTTTGTTGGTAAATTTTCTGGAAATAAATTCCAACGGCATATGCAGCCAAGATTGCATTGGATGATACAATCATTGCCAGAAGCAAGTCAGATTAAAATTAAGCCATTAATGCAAAAATATGAGATTAAGACTGAAGCTCAAATGCTAAATATTAAGCAAGCTCGCACAGAAGTTCATAAGCAATTAACTGCACCAGATTTTAATAAAGTATTATTGTCACAATCGTTAGCAACACTTAGACAAGAAATGGGAAAAACTCAACAATATATGCACACGCAATTGATTGAAATTGCTAGTCAATTAAATACAACTGAAAGGCAACTTTTATCCAAATCAACCCATAGAAAACATCGCCGGCAAAAATGAATTTTTATAAAATGCTCGTAGTTTAGAGCCAAATCCTACCCAAAATTGCTCGTGCTAAAACTTGTCTTTATTATGGCGATAACTATATCAAAGTAATAAAAACCATAATTAAATAATTAGCTGAAATTAAAGATATTTTTAATATTGACAACATCCCAAAGTTTACCTATTTTCCCTGCCATTGCATTAGCTATCGAATTAAAACCTTCCATGTAGATATCCTCAAATTGTTAAACTAGTTATTCATAGTATATTTCATCACTAAATTTCTTGCCATCACGAATACCTTTCTTAGTGATAGAAATTACCTTTGAAAGACCTGTCCGTTGTCATTTACTTGTTAATGCTTTAACATAAAGTAAATATAGTGTAACCTATAATCTTTAAATATATCTCCAATAGCGATTCTAACACATGGCATCTTTCATTAAAAATTTCTTAACAATTGTTCATTATTTTTTTAGATTTTTAATTATAAAAGTACTTCCAATAATTATTTTGTTTATATTGATTTCAACTGGAGTGCTTTTTTTCTTGCAAGAAGAAGAAGCAATTCACATTGCATTTGTTGGCCCTTTATCAGGTGAAGATGCGATGGTTGGCCAGTCTATGGTTAAAGCAATTGAATTATATTTTGAAGATATAAATAATAATGGTGGAATTAATAAACTACCAATAATATTAGATACTTATGACGATAAAAATATTCCTGATCTAGCAATTATAAAAGCCCAAGAAATTGTTAAGAGTGATGCAGTTGCTGTAATCGGGCATAATTGTAGTTATTGCTCTATCAATGGCGGAAATATATATAAAAAACACGAGATTCCGGCTATAACTCCAGTATCAACTCATTTACGAGTTACACAAGGTAATGAATGGTATTTTCGGACGGCATTTAATGATAACTTGCAAGCTAATTTCTTAGCTAATTATGCTAAAAATATTTTACAACAGGATACGATAAGCATCATTCAAACTAATATGCCGTATGGCTCTTATCTAGGGAGTGTACTTGAACAAGCATCAAATAACCTTAAATTAAATGTTAATTATAAATGGTTGTTAACTAGTGATAAGGATATTCCTAGTATTGTTACCGAACTGAAGGAAATATCAAACGCTGGATTAATTTTTTTAGCAACTAATGCTTATACCGGAATTAAATTAGTCAAAGCAATTAAAGAATCTGGAGTTAAAAACCTGCTGATAGCTCCAGACGCTTATGCGGACAAAAAGTTTATTGATGGATTTGATAATTATTTTCAAGAACACAGAAACCCCGGTTATTATACTAATGGCATTTACGTCTCTACCCCTTTCATTCTTGACACAGCAAATAAATATGCCCAAAGCTTCAACACAATTTATGCAGAAACTTATCAAGAACAACCATTAAGATCAACATTTTATGCTTTAGATGCGGCAATTGTAATTGTTGAAGCGATTAAACAAACTAAAATTGCAACTAATTCCATAACAGCCATAATTAGAAAGAAAATCAAACAGACAATAACTGATAAATTCAATTCATTTGAAGAGGCTGTTGCGGGTAGTACTGGATTAAATTATTTTGATAAAGATGGTAATGCGTTGAAATCATTATCAATGGGTATTTATAAAAGCAATCATTTAATTTCCGCATTTACTCAATTACAAATAGTACCTAGCGATTCTGGTATACCTCCTGACGAACATGTATTATTGATTGATAATAAACAGATGTATAAAACTAATGTAGTTTATGCTGGTCTGCAATTTAATAAAATAAGTGATTTTAAGAAAATTTTTGATGGTAGCAAATCTACAGTTTCTTATATGTTAGATTTTTATATATGGTTAAGATTTAAAGGTAATATTGATCCTCATGATATTAAAATTATGAATGCAGTTGAACCAATTAAACTAGAAAATCCAGTGATTGATGAATCGGTGGGTGAGGTAAATTATCAATTATATAAAGTTAACGGTCAATTCAAAGAAAGCTTGCATTCCCCTAAAGAAAAATTTTTCTCTAATCAATATTCGTTAGGCATTAACTTTCATCACAGTAAATTAGATCGGAATAAGCTTATTTATGTAACAGATATATTAGGCATGGAATTAACCAGTGAAAAAGCTGTCGAAGCAAAAATTAAGGACATTCAAAAGAAAACTTCTTTCTTTGAAAATTGGCCAATTCAAGAACTTAATTTTTTTCAAGGAATTATAAAAAAGAAAATTTTAGGTAACCCCAAATATATAGACCAAGGTAATACAGCTGAGTACTCGACTTTTAACACTGAAATTGTAATTGGCAATAATGCTTATGCTTATCATGCAATTGTACCAAATAAATTTGCCTTCATATTTTTTATTACTAGTGTTGTGATGACAGTAATATTTGGATTGCTTAGTTATAAAAATTATTATGATAAAGAACATTATCTGCAATATCTGTGGTTTGCTCAGGTTCTTTTTGTCGTGTTATTACTTATATCAGCAGAAGTAGCTTTTGGACGTTGGTTGTTAGGAACAACTGATCAATATAAAGCTATTGTTATCACAACCTTCAATATATTATGGTGGTTGGTAATAGCCTTATTTATAAGTATTGCAATAGAACGATTTTTATGGATACCTTTAGAAAAGAAAACTGAGCGTAAAATTCCTAATTTGATTCGGTTTTTAACTTCTCTAATTATTTATTTATTGGCATTGCTCGGAATCGTTGGATTTATATTTGGGCAGCAATTTACTAGTTTATTAGCAACTGGTGGTGTAGTTACAATTCTATTTGGTTTGATTGTACAGGTTGATTTGACTAATATTTTTGCTGGAATTGCATTGAGTATAGAAGACTCTTTCCATATTGGTGACTGGATACAAATTGCTGATTATGATGCTGGTAGAGTTGTGGATATGAATTGGCGAGTTACTAAAATTGAGACCAGAGCAGGTTATATTTTAAGTATTCCCAATAATATTGTATCAACTTCTAATATTAATAATTTTAGTCATCCTGACAAAGGTTATTGGTTGAAATATATAGTTTATGTCCATGCTGAACATGATCCCAAAGCAGTGGAACAAGTTCTCATTGAAGCAATCTTTGCTGTAAAACAAGATGTAGTGACAGATGTAAAACCTATAGTTTGGTTGGATGAAGTTCTAGTGCAAGAAGTGGATAAATGGACTGCCAGTTATATAGTATTTTTCAAAACTGTAGATTATGAACATAAATTACGGGTATTTAAGAATGTTTGGCAAAGTATTTGGTCACACTTAACGCAAGCCAATATGATGCCATTTAAAGTTACTCCAGTATCTAATGATAAGCAGATATTGAAAAATCTGGAAAATATGGTAGGGAAAATTTAAGACAGACGACGTAAAAAAGCATCCAAAACGAATTATGCTCTCTTTCTAAAACTTGATTCTTACCAATTCAGTGTTATATAAGATTGAATTCATACCTTAACGTAATGTTCAACTATCTATACCCAAAACTTGATATTTATAACTTATATCTATGAAACAGGGAGAATTGAACATTACATTACCCTAAATTCCAGACTTTAGTTAACTAATTATGAGTGATTCTCCTCTTGAAAACCTGCCTTATAATAGCCCTTTGCAACCAATTAAATTAGATTTAGACAATAAAATTAAATTTCGTTGTCATAAAGATATTGCTTGTTTCAATGAATGTTGTAAAAAAATTGATATAAGTCTTACTCCTTACGATGTTTTATGTCTGCAAAAACATTTAAATTTAACTTCTAATGAATTTTTATCCCAATACACAGTACCTTTTGAAATGGATAAAGATGGAATACCAGGAGTAAAAATTAAAACTGCTGATGATAATCTAGCTTGTCCATTTTTACATGAAGATGGTTGTGGTGTTTATGAAGCTCGTCCCACTGTATGCCGATATTATGCACTTGGTTTGATGTCCATGCGTAAGGAAAATGCTATTACTGACGAAAATTCCTTTTTTTTAGTTAAGGAAGATCATTGTTTAGGACATAATGAAGATCGGGAAATTTCTGTTGCAGATTATCGTACAGAACAAGGAGTGGATGAATATGATGAGATTAATCGAGAGTGGCGACAGATAATACTGAAAAAACTTTCTGCTGGGCCTTCTATTGGCAAACCGACTCCGCGTAGCTTGAAATTTTTCTTTTTATGTAGTTATAATTTTGATAGCTTGTTAGCTTTTATTCAAAGCGATAATTTTGCTGAAGTATATGATGTTTCTCCAGAAGAAATTGAACAATTAGGGAATGATGACATCGCATTGTTAAAATTTGGAAGTAAATTGTTAAAACAGGTATTATTTGGGGAAATGTCTATTGCAGTCAAAGATAATGCTTTACAAAAACGGGTGCAACGCCGCCGTGAACAAATACAAGCTGATCCTGATGATCCAAATGCCAATTATAATGGACCTGAAATGGTTTAGCTAACACATAGGTTCGCTCATATAGCTTTAAATACGAGTAACTACCTACCATGCCCATCATAAATTAAGGAATCAGAATTTAATAAAATCCGAAATTAAACCTGGCAGGTTTGGACATTCCAGTTTTGGAAATTATTAAATTCTGATGTTAAACTAAGCCCAACAAGTCGCCCTGCCAAACTCGTCTTCAAAACGGTACGTGA
>DAOUSR010000132.1 GCA_030627125.1 Thioploca sp. | reverse complement strand
TGCCAAATCATCACGATGACTCTTGGCAAATCTTACCATTGCATTCAATCCTGTATGACCACACATTATCATTATTAATAATGTCTGGTCAGTATTCCTTTAGATTTACGTGGGTCTTCTGCTAAATAATTTACTAAATTTTTCATGGATTTATTCGCTTTATAATACCATGTTTTATATTTGATTTTTTTACGGCTGCCCTTCTCTACTAATGTAAATAATCCAAATTCAAGTTTCTAGATTAGTTATTCGCATCCAAGTATTTTCAGCAGCAACTCCTAAAACATCTTCGTGGGTACTATGTGGTGTATGACAACTACCACAGTAAAGTTTAGGTTTCATTTTAACTAACGGAAACTTATCTGGTATAGAATCTTTTGATTTTCTCTCTGCTTTCTGCCAATCAAAACTAGGATGTTGTTGTCCATGACCAATCGTTGAACGTAAATCAATTACTGCTCCATGATGGCAACTATAGCACATTGATGGTTGTACAACTGGTAATATTTGAGTTTGATTATTGTAATTTTCTGACCAAGATAGATGACAAGTTAAGCAATTTTTACGTGATGACTGTATTTTTTTAGGAGAAAATGCTTTAGTAAATGGTTGATTTTTTAATTTAAATACATGAACTCGATTATTACCAGCATCAACAACATATAATTTATTTTGCCAATATGTGATTCCAAATGGGACTTTAAAATGCAATGGCTTACCTTGTTGATCCTGTAATTGTTACGATCACTCCAAATGAGATCATCATGTTGTACTAACAAAGCAACTGGTTCTGATAATTGATTGGCAACCAGGGAGATATGTTGCTGAAATTTTCCTTTTAAGCTAAAAATACTGATACGATGATTGTCAGTATCTGCAATATAAACCTTTGATTTAGCGATAGTAATATCCATTGGAAATCGTAATTGTCCGGTTCCAATGGTACCGAAACTGAAACTTTGTTGTCCCTGTCGATTAAATACTACTACACGTCCATTCACCCCATCAAGCACATAAGCTTGTCCATTTGAACTGATGGCAACAGCCGTTGGCTGATCTAAGTTGGCGGTTAATTGTTGGTAGGGAATAGCAATGATGGCATTGCTGTTAGGGCTGGCTAGACAGATCAGAATGCCAAATATTATTAAGTTTTTTAGTAAGTTCATTATTTGCTAAATACAAGAGTCCAAAATTTTGTCAAGTAAGGTTGCATTCTTTATAAATTAATGTAATAAATCAATTAAACGAATAGCTGTATCATCTTTAGTTCGTGCTAAAAAATGGGCAATTTTATTCTGTTCAATGGCATGTTGTTGGGATTCGGAAGCTCCTAACTGTTTTAAATCTAAAATATTTTTTTCATCATTATGGCATTTGCTACAGCCTGTTTCAGTTAAGGGCTGATGAATTTTAGCTTTTAATTTGGCTTGCTCAGATAAAACTAAATTTTTCCATTGTTCTTTAACCTGTTGAAAAAGCGGGTGAGTTGACGAATCAATTACTGGCTTTTCTTGGGAAAATGGGGTAATTTTAGCTGTTGAATGTGGCTGCCACAATTTATTATTTTTAGGAAGTTCTGGCCACCAACGGTAATCAAATTTTACATTTTTCACCTCAAAATGACATGTTTCACAAGCAATATAACGTGTATGCATATTTAGAAAACTTCGCAACCGTACATTGTCTTTATGGGGTAAATCCAAATGACAAAGTGTACAAAAGGAATCTGTTTTAGAAGTTTGCTCACTGCGTTTATGAAAAGGAGGCAGTGTTATTTTTTGAATAGTAACAGTTTGGTAATCTTGCAATTGTTGTTGAGTTTCTGCCAGTTGTTTATCACTAATAGTTGCTTGCTCTATTTTGGAGAAATACAAATTATCGGCATGAACAGATGTAAACAACATTAGCCCAAGCATGAAATAAAACCTATTTTTTAGCATTTTTACGTTTCACTCCTATCATCTTAGTCATAAATTTTTCACCCCCAAAAAGAGCGTCAATTTTACTGGTTTTAGAACTTATAAATAGCGACCAAATTATACTTCCTATGAATAAAATAGCAGCAACAGGTAACATAACTACTAAAGCACGATACCAATTTGAGTCCAAGTTATCTAGCGTCAATTTATTTACCGGGATTTGATTAATATCATGTAAATCCATGTTAATAAAACCTTTATTTAACGGATTATTAACATAAACATGGCAATTTGATTGAGTACAGGTAGCACGTAATTGAGTGGGATGGGTGGAGGATTTAGGGTTTTTGGCAGATAATATGGCGTGATGGAGCTTGGTTGGTGCATGGCAGTCATTACAAGAAGCACCGGTTTCGACATTAGTTTCCAGCAAACGGTTATGCAAAGTCATGTCATAAGTCTTTGTAGCTAAAGTAAAACGAGTAGTTGGAGAAGTTAGTTGTCCGGTGTCAGGATGTTCAAGTTCCAATTACTGCATTTTTTCAATATCAGCATGGCAATGTTTACATGGTTGATTAATTTTCAGTTTTATCCCAACGTGTACCAATTAAACGTCGCAAAATATGCCCACCAATCCGGTCACGCCATACTGTGCCTTGATGACAAGTGCCACAAGCTTGATCATAGTGCTTAAAGGCATTTTGAAATATGGCTACCTTATCAACTTCAATATATAAAGTATTACTATGACAGCGACGACAGGAAGGATTTGCCTCTTGAGTTTCTTCCTCCCAACGATTTCCACCAGTAAGATTTTTGCTCCAACCACTGCCATGTGCCGAATCAGCAAATTCTTTTATAACTGGTTCATGGGTATATGCTTTGCCTTGAGAAGGTTCTTCCACATGGCAAGTATCAGCACAATCCACTATCCCATTTTCTGGTTTATGCGGATAATAGGTAATTTTACGATGGCAATCACGACAAGGTACACTACCATGTAAGGAAGCATAATAATGTTTGGTATTAATGCTGGCACTGCGTAAAATACCTTGTTTATCCACATAATCTAAACTTGGCAAATCATGACATGATAAGCAACCATCTGGGTCAGAATATCTTTCGATAGCAATTACTTGGGTAATTAAGATAAATCCCAACGTTGTCACTAGAAAAATAGTCAATATAACTCGTTGCCAATTAATTGTAAAATGAGTTCTGCTTGATGGTATATGAATAGCTGTCCAAATTGGTTGTGGGTGAATATTTACCCCTTTTTTTGGCGTTTAGGGGTTTTATCCACCCTTAAACTTATGGCAAGCTCGACACAATGTGCCATCTTTAGCTGGCAAACGCAACAATACTTCTTTTGTCAGTTTTTGATAGCTTAAATTTAGCCCTAATTCTTGCAAACGTTCTTTTTTATCAGCCTGATAGACTCGATTCCAATAATTGTCATGATACACAATGCCTTCGTCTAAATTGGTATCAGCAACTTGTCGTCCACTCTGTGACTGACTGTCTAAAACTCATTGCTCATGAGCTGTGTGACAAGTGACACACATTATTCGCTTTTGTTGGTCTAGGGGCAAAATAATTTGATATTTTTGTTCAGAAGCTTTAATAGTTTCATATATTTCATCCGATACTTGTTGGGAATGAGTTAAGGCATTGAGATGAGGTGTTTTTAAATGACAACCCCAGCATAATTTTTCCATAGGTAAGCGAAACTGTAATTTTTTGGGTGGATTTTCAGGTTTAAGAGCTTTCTGATGACAAACACATAATTGAGCATAATTATTTTTTTCTACTATAACAGAATACTCTATCAATTTTAATTTAGAAGCACCTTTTTTTACCCATTAATGCTGGATCAGTAATCTCTGTTTTAGCGAAGGTATGACAAAGTAAACAGGTATCACCTTTTTCCTGCATGGTTGCTTCATGTTTATTATGATGGTAATAAATATCTTCCCGTTCATGACGTTGTTGCCACCAATTTGGTTTTTTCACCGCTTGGGTTGTGAGGAAAAGAAATATTAGAAATATTGTGATTATGTGATTCATAAATTTATTGTTGATTCAGATGGTTGGAACAGGATTTAACGGATTAACGTAGTTTGAACAGGTTTTATCCTTTAATCAGTTAAATCATGTTCAAACAACATTAAATCTTGTTCACACCACGTTAAATCACCTTCAAACCACCCAAATAATACCCAAACAATCATTTACCATAAAAACTTTTATAGAAACGGATACCTATTTGATACTCATTATCCATTTGCGTATGCAAGATATATTCAGCAAATCCACAGAATTAGGTCTTAAACACGCTACATATCAAGATAAAAGTTACAATTCCAGCCAAGCAGTCCGCTCAATCCAATGGCATGAAAGTGTATTGACTTTGTTTTAAATTGTCCAAAGAAATACTACAATAAGTTTAACTCGTAAGCCGTATATACGGTAGTCATTAAAAATTAAGCATTCATAATTAATAATTGCTTTATGCTAGGTTTTTATAAATACTACAATTCCAATCCCATATCATTCAACTTCAAGGTTAAATATTTATTATAGTATGGATCACCTTGTGCCAACCAATTATTCCATTGATTAACAAAATGTTCCACATCTTCTGACCAATCTACTTGTAAATCAGTAGCTGTAAAACGGGCAAAAGGATTATAAACAATACGTTTACCAATATTTAAACTCCGAATTGCAAAATCTAACAATGCATGGGGGCCATGATAATCGGTGTTCAAGCCATCTAAATTCTGCCATAAGCTATGTTTTAACACACAACACGCTGGATGTGGAGAACTAACATTGCGTACAATTCTAGTGGTAGCCATGTAACTTGGAGTATCTTCTGGGAAACCAACATAAGTAGCTAATGGTATTCCATTGGGAGATTGGACTAATCCAGCATGTAATAAATTGCCTTGGTTATCAAGTATTTTACCGGTAACTATTCCAACTTCAACCATCTGTAACCAAGCAACCAATTCCTCAATAGATTCTTCATCTATAGCCTCTACAGTTGGGCCTAAAATTACTAAAGCCTCAGTATTAACAAAGGCTTGATTAACTTGGACTGCATAGTTTTGTAGTGAATCTAATTGTAATATTTGATAATCAATTGTTGATGGGTCAAATTTGACTCGATAATGGCCTCGGCATAATTGTTTATTTTCATTGGCTTGTGCTGTTAGATTTTGTCTGGTTAAGGAATCTTGCAATGCTTGAACTCCAGCAATATATGCATATTCTTTGGCATTATGGTCCATTGAAACTGATTGCTCATGTTGTCGCCAATGATACAAAACTTTGGAAATATGTTTTACATGTGGTTTTTGTTCAGCCGCCCGTAAAATTAAATCATAATCTTGAGAGCCTTCTTTATCAACTTTTACTCCATGTAATTGTTCTAAAAAAGCTCGTCGATAAACCATCATGTGAAATAAATAATTACCAGATAATAATGTTTCCGGCGACCAATCTGGTTTGAACAAGTGCATGAAACGCAGACCTTTAGGAGATAAATTATCTCGATCTGAATAGATAATATCTGTTGCCGGATGTTCCTGTAAAGTTTTTACTACCCAATATAAAGCATCTGGTGCCA
The DNA here is from genome assembly GCA_030627125.1 of Thioploca sp. Lineage (GTDB taxonomy): Bacteria > Pseudomonadota > Gammaproteobacteria > Beggiatoales > Beggiatoaceae > DRQV01. The sequence goes on along the minus strand of DAOUSR010000132.1, from coordinate 3,593 downwards.
AACGGTCGTCATGATCTAAAAAGACTATATAGTCTCCTGTTGCCATTGAAATAGCCTGATTAGTGGCTTTGCAAATACCTTGATTATTAGGGAATGTGTGTAAATGTAAACGTGGGTCTTGAGCAACGGTTGTTAAATATTCTTTGGTTGCAACATTATTACTACCATCATCAACTAAACATAGCTCCCAGTTAGGATATGCTTGGGTCTGTACTGAGTAAATACACTCATGTAAATAGGCAGGATTGGTATTAAAAACCGGAGTTATAATGCTTAACAATGGCCGATAAGACCATTTCTCATCACGCAATTGTTGCCAATCGTGTAAGGTTATGAAACTATGATGAAATATCCAAGCTTGATATTCTATCCATTCACTAGTGGCCCAAAGTTTTAGTTCAGCTTCGGTCGGTTTGTCAATTAATTTTTGCCACCAACGAGTTATATTCAAACAAATTTCCTCGAAGTACCAACTTTTTCAAATAACAGCATCATTTGTTCTAATCGTTTAAGAAAAGACCCTAAATATTCTTCTGGTTCCAAAGAATCTAAAAAATTTTTCAAATATAAGCCTAACTCTGTACTTCCTGTCAGACACAAACGCCGATTAAAAAATAAAGTATCTGGGTCTTCACGCCGAGTAGTTAATAATAAAAAATCATATAATTTTCCTTCAATACTAATATTAGGAGGACGATCATTACAAGCAATTAACCTATCTCCAACCATAGTTAGTCGGAATTCTAAACCTGCATCCTGTATTTTAATAAGCAATATTTTTTTTCTTAAAAAATCTAATTCACCTTCTTGTAATTCATTTATTAACAGCTTATTTAATATGCTCACTAGAATAGTACTATTTAGTATAGTAGGTATAAAATTCATAGGAAAAGCAAGAATAGGAGGTAATTCTGGGATAGCAGTATTCATTTTAAAACTGTTCCTGATTTGTTGGCAGTTTCTATGTCAATGGTCATTAAGCTCAACTTTGGAGTTCAAATTTTTAGGTTTGGCAGGGTTCAATTTTAAACTTAAAAAAATTTTAAACTCTCATGCTTGCAAAATAAATTTTGCACTCCAGCAATCGTATAGCTCTCTGTGTAACATCAAAAATTAATATTTATTATTATAACGTTACTTTATTTTATTTTCAACTTATAGCATTTCTCAATTGGATAATATCTAGCAAGCACAATTCCCAAAATTTAATTTCTGTTGAGATTTGCTAAATGCTGAAGGAATTTTCTAACTAGACAATTTGGAACTAAAAATATGATAAAATAGCAATTAAATATTATTTTTATAAATTATCTAGCATGAAAATAACTTATTAAAATAATGTTGAATGTATGGAATATTTAGAATCTTTACCAAAAGAATTAGAAAAATACCTAGTAAAAACGGTATCATTATAATTTTATACATTCTCGCAAACTAACGATTACTTAAAATCCTATTAGGAGACTTCATTAATGATCAAGCCACATGGCTCTGACACTCTAAACCCACTCTTTGTTTATGACGCAGATAAACACCACGCATTACAAAAAGAAGCAGAAACTTTGCCTTCTTTATTGCTGAATTCACCAGCAGCTTCTAATGCGGTAATGCTTGGTGCCGGTTACTTTAATCCTTTAACTGGCTATATGAATATTGCCGATGGATTAAGCGTTGCCAAAGATTTTAAGACCACTAGTGGCTTATTTTGGCCAGTTCCAATTTTTAATCGCACTGATAATGTTGATGCTATTAAAAATGCTAAACGTATTGCTCTACGTGATCCAAATAAAGATGGTAATCCGGTATTAGCCATTCAAGATATTGAAGCTATTGAAGAATTAACTTCTGAACAGATGAATAAAATGGCAACTGAGTTGTTCACTACTACTGATAGCGAACATCCTGGAGCCGCTACTTTCCTTAATTCTGGTAAGTATGTAATCTCTGGCCCAATTCAAGTATTAAATTTCAGCTATTTTCAAGAAGATTTCCCTGATACTTTCCGTACTGCGGTGGAAATTCGTAATGAAATTAAAGAACGTGGTTGGGAAAAAGTTGTAGCCTTCCAAACTCGTAACCCAATGCATCGGGCTCACGAAGAACTATGTCGGATGGCCTATGAAACTTTGAAAACCGATGGTATTTTGATTCACATGTTGCTGGGTAAATTAAAACCAGGTGATATTCCAGCTCCAGTTCGTGATGCCTCTATCCGGAAGATGGTTGAAGTGTATTTCCCACCTAATACCGTTATGGTTACTGGTTATGGCTTTGATATGTTATATGCTGGGCCACGTGAAGCGGTATTACATGCTACTTTCCGCCAAAATACTGGTTGTACTCACTTTATCGTTGGCCGAGATCATGCTGGTGTAGGTGATTATTACGGTGCTTTTGATTCTCAAACTATTTTTGATGAAAGAGTACCAAAAGGTGCTTTACAGATTGAAATTTTCAAGGCTGATCACACTGCTTATTCTAAGAAATTGAATAAAGTAGTTATGATGCGTGATGTTCCAGATCATACTAAAGAAGATTTTGTAATTCTTTCTGGTACTAAAGTACGTAAAATGTTATCTGAAGGTAAAGATTTACCACCAGAATTTTCACGTCCTGAAGTTGCTAAAATTTTGATGGGTTACTATCAAGAACAAGCAGCTAAGTCTTAAATTATTATAACTATTTACCATGTTTATGCCAATTTTTTATAATATTTATCAATAACTTTAATTATGATTTATAAACGTAAAAAGTTGGCATGGATATGGTAGATATAGCAATTCTTAAAAAACAGGTTATGATACACAATTAGAATTGTATCAGAAGCTAGAGGAATACAAATTCCAGATACTATCGAACAAATGGTTGGGTGATTATTAAGTGTATTACACTATTTTTAACACTAAACTTTGTGAAATTATTGTAGTTGGTAACGAACTTGGCATTTCGCACTTACATTTAAGTACTAATGAAGGAAAACGCCAATTTAAAATCTCTGTAGATTGGCAACGAAATGATAGTTTTTTTATTGAAGCACAACAGCAAATAACAGCTTATATTGCTGGAGAATTAACAATATTTGCTTTACAATTAAACTTGCAAGGAACTGTTTTTCAGCAAAAAGTATGGCAAGAGCTTAGAAAAATTCCATTTGGTGAATTATGTTCTTATCAAGAAATTGCTAGAGCAATTGGTAATGAACGTGCCGCACGTGCAGTGGGAATGGCTAATAGTAAAAATCCAATTCCGTTAATTATACCTTGTCATCGAGTTATTGGTTCAAATGGAAAGTTAACTGGTTTTGCATCTGGTTTAAATATTAAACAAAAATTAATTCAATTGGAACAAAATTATTTATCAAAAGGGTAGGTATGTTTGCTGTTATTTTTGAAGTAAAACCTACAGAAGAGCTCGTAGGATGCAATGAACGAAGGGAATTGCATCAATTGTATCGTAATATCTATCATGGTTGATGCGGTTCGTTTCCTCACCACATCTTACCACAGGTTACGAGTTAACCACCATTTCGCTGGCAAACTCCATCCCAGTTGTATGTAAATCTAAACGTAGGATTGATTCTCTATTAAAACCAC
>DAOUSR010000095.1 GCA_030627125.1 Thioploca sp. | reverse complement strand
TTGTCGAAGGAGTCGAAATTGCTGATACAGTTAAAGTTGACGAAAGTGTTGAATTTATCCAAAAACAGTAATTAGTTATTTATTGACTTCATTAACTACTATCTTTGGTTTAATGCCATTATTATTTGAAACTTCCATGCAAGCTCAGTTTTTAATTCCAATGGCAACTTCAATTGGCCAATATCTTTTTCAAACAATAGGCTGGTTGCTAATAAAGGTACTGAAAGCACTATATTAGCAATATTTTTGGTACAAGTCGGAGTTAGTAAATGCCAGCAACGTAGAATTCGAGCATATTCTCGTTCAAATTGGGTAGTTGCCCAATGAATATGTTTGGAATTTATGACAATTTGGTCTAAAAAAGTGGGACGTTGAGCTAAATATTGTTGGAGGTCTAAATCATGTGGATGCAACTGTCCGGGTTGTTGCTGGTAAATAGCAATATCCACAATAATCAGTTTTTGTTGACCTGTAATAGCAAATTGAATTAATTTTAATAGCTTATCACGAGGAGTAAAAAGAGGTTCTTTCCAATTTTGATAAGTTTCGTCATCTATATCTATTATTACAAAAGGTGGCGTATTACCTTTAACCAAATCTCCACGATAAAGCGTCATCATCCAGTCAGGAAACTATAAGTTGATGCTTATGCGGTTACTCTTTGCTTCACCGATCCTATCAATTTTTATTACTATTTTGTAATTATTCAAAATCATTTTTTTCTCGTTCCCAATATCCACGTTCACTGCCATTAAATTAAGAAAATACATTAAATTAATCAAGGTGTTATATTTATGAGTTAAGATATATTTTTAAGTATAGCACAATAAGATTAGTGGTAACTCATTGAAAACGGAAGCACAGTTTGTCAAGGTATGATTTTTGCATGATTAAATTTACAGCATATCTTATTTATTATAAATACTTTTCCTTAACTTAATGGCATTGAATATCCACGTTGGAAATACCTACCAATGCGTTCCCTCACCAATTAAACTCGTAAGCGGACTTACTATGAAAATACTAACTAGATGTAGTGACATTTTTATATAAATATTTCTTAAATTTATACAAATTAAGAACTTGATATTTATATCGAATTTCATTAAAAATTAAGAATTGTTATAAACTACGTAGTAGGATAAAACGAATTTCTTGAACAATTATGTTAATATTTACTTATCTTGAAATTATATACATGGAATTATTATATTATCGCTTAAATATCTTATGAAACATATGAAACATATTCTAATCTTTATTATTTTATTATCGAGTTGCCTATTCATTGCACCTGCAAATGCAGAAGGTAGCCGAGAGCTAGTAGCAAATGGAGGATATCGACCTTATTTGCAGTTTGCAGATATAACAAGAGTTGGCATTAAACTACAAGCAAGTATCAAAGTTTATGTCAATACTGGCGAGCAAATAAACCTTGGTTCTAGCGTACCGTTAAGTGCTAATGGAAATGCCGATATTGTTTATAAAAGCCCTTTGGGTGGACAAGATGGTAGCTGTGATGTGTTGCAAACTGGTTTTGGGTTGATTGATACAATTGCGAAAGAACAGGCTGGGCCTTTACCATATATCAATGGTTATACTCCATGTACATTCACTGCTACCGAAACCGGAGTTTATGAAATAGAGTTTCGAGCTCCAAAGTTTATTAAAAAATTTGTCCTATTTGCTGGAAGTATTGCGGCTGAGAAATTCCCCATAGATGATGCTCAAGGTCAAGGAATAGCTGCTTGGGATATAACAGTTTTGAAAACTCCTGATGGTATAACAACGGAACAGAAAGGCCGAATCTATACTAATTATTTACCATTAAATGTAGGTAGACTCAATAGAGGCATAAATTCAGTAACCTATTTTTTAACTAATGATGGTTACTTATATCGTTCCGATTTAAATGGAATGGAACCCTATGGATTTATATTTTTTGCCAATAACAAGGGAATTAAAGGGCCTGATGATGAATCTTTAAATAAATCTGTACATAAAAATTTTATACAAAATAGAACTTATAATATACATAATCCGGATCAACCAGATACAGAAAGTAATATTACCCATAAAATGTTCTTCAATTTCCCAAGTATTGACTTGCCAACAGATGAACTTGTTGATACTCCTAACGGTAAAACCTGGTTGCGTTCTACACCTAAGGAATTGCCGATTATAGATAACTTTAAATTTACTGGCGATGAAGGTTCTAATGGTTATGCTGGTACGGTACCACTGAAAGGAAGTTTTAGTTTTAATATTGATAGAAAATTAAAATACTTTTTGACTATTGACCTTAACAATAATGGTGTTTTTGGGGATGATGTTGATATCATATTGCTGGGTGAAACGGTTGCAGGTAATAATATAATGAATTGGGATGGAAGGGATGGACTGGGTAATCCAGCACCACCTAAAGAGGCAACTTATAATGCCAAATTCAACTTTATGCTGGGAAATATTCACTTTCCATTTTGGGATGTTGAAAATGATCCTAGTGGTTTTATTTTGGAACGAATGGATTGCGATAAATCTTGCGATACAATTTATTATAATCATGAAGATATTTCTGATAAAAATTCTCCAGAATTAGTTTCCGCTTTAGGTGGTGCTAGTAGTTCTAACAGTAAACATGCTTTTGATAATAATTTTGGAGATAATCAAGTTTTAGATATTTGGACTTTCCCTAATGAAGCTAAACAAATAGAAATTGAAACTAAATTTCAACTCAAACAAGCAGATATATCAGTAAGCAAAACTCATACTACTGATGTAAAACCACTAAATGGTGGTCCAGTTACCTATATCATTACGGTCAGAAATGATGGCCCTTCAGATGCTGCTGGTATAGGGGTACAAGATAATTTGCCAGCCACAGTTACTGATCCACCTCCGCTTTGGGTGTGTGAAGTTACTAACTCAGTGAAACCAGCTCCTGCAATTCAAAATAGTTGCTCAGAATCTAATGGTAGTGGTGCGATTGATATTACAATTGATTTACAAAATGGTGCTTCTGCTACCTTTGAAGTCGTTGGAACTATAACCGCAGAAGTTGGTGAAACGGTAACAAATTCCGTATCGGTAATTCGCCCCAAAGATATTACCAATCCTCAAGGTGATATTGTAGCTATCAGTCACTCTTTTGTAGTAGCTCCACCAGACAATATTCCACCAATTGCAGTTGATAAATCTACCACTACTGACAACGAAACTTCAGTACAAGTTCCAACTTTAGAAGCTAGTGATGAGGATGGAACAGTGGCTAATTATATGGTATCTGATTTGCCTACCACAAAAGGTTTACTGTATTTAGGTAGCCCAGATACTGGTACTTTAATTACTGAAGGACAAATCCTTACTCCTAGTGATATAAACAATATTTATTTTTCTCCAGCTACTACTAGTTTTGGTGAAGTAATTTTTCATTATACCGCAACCGATGATAAAGGCGATGCCAGTAATCAAGCTACTGTAACTATTACCGTTATCGCTCCACCAACTAATGAACCTCCGATAGCTGCTGATAAAACTGTAACTTCAATCCTTAATGATACCAATGTCAAGGTTAATACCTTATCTGCAATTGATACAGACGGTACCATAGAGTTATTTAATATTGCAACTTTACCAACCAGTTCACAGGGAATTTTATATCTAGGCAATCCAGCTGGTAGTGGAAATCCAATATTTGTTGATCAAGAATTATCACCTAGCGAAGTTACTAATATCTATTTTAAACCAAATCCTAATTTTACTGGCGATGCGCAGTTTACCTACACCGCTATGGATAATCGAGGTGCTATCAGTGAACCAGCTACAGTTACGATTCCAGTTACCGATTTGAATCAACCGCCTATTGCCGAAGATAAAGAAACTCCTAGCGTACCCAATAATGTTACGGAGCAGATACCAGCTTTAGCAGCTACTGATATTGATGGTACAGTGGAATCTTATCAGATTAAAACCATACCTCCAGAAAGTAAAGGTAAATTATATTTGGAAGACCCAGCTAAAGGTGGTAAACCTATTGCAGTTAATGAAACTTTGACTCCAGAACAGGTTAAAAACCTTTATTTTCAACCAAATACCAGTTTTAGCGGTGAATCTAGTTTTACTTACACAGCCACTGACAATAACGATACTGTTAGTAATATCGCTACTGTAACTATACCGATTACTGCGGTACCTAATAATCCTCCAATCGCTAATGATAATAGTGATACTACAGAGCCAAATATTCCAATTACTATTGATATTTTGAGTAATGACAGTGATCCGGATGGCAATCTTGACCCAAGTACAGTTGCTATTAGCGTTCAGCCAACTAATGGTACTATTGTGATTAATGCTGATGGTAGCGTGACTTATACGCCAAATAGTGGTTTTAACACTGGCATAGATAGTTTCACTTATCGAGTTTGTGATACTGGAATTCCACCATTATGTGATACTGCTACAATTACGATAACAATACCAACTCAAGAACCACCAGTTGCAGCTGATAAAACTGCTGACATTACTATGAATGATGTTACGGTGCAATTACCAGCTTTATCTGCTACTGACACTGATGGTGCTGTGACGGCTTATAACATTGCCACTTTACCACCAGTAACTCAAGGTGTATTGTATTTAGGTGATCCTGATGCTGGAGGTAGTTTGATAACTGAATTTCAACAACTTACAGTAGCTCAAATAGGCAATTTATATTTTAAACCTAATAGCAAATTTATTGGTGATGCCAGTTTCACTTATACTGCTACTGATAATTCCGATGCTGTTAGTAGTCCAGCTTTAGTAACAATTCCAGTAACTGCGCCAGTAAACAATATTCCAATCGCCAATGGTGATACCAGTACTACTGATATATCTACTCCAGTTACTATTGAAGTTTTAGACAATGATATTGACCCAGAAGGTGGGCTTGATATTGAAAGCGTTACAATTGTCACGCCGCCACCTCATGGTACTGTTACTGCCAATAACGATGGTACGGTGACTTATACACCAGATGATGACTTTACTAAAGGCATTGATACTTTTACCTATGAAGTCTGTGATACTGGAATTCCAACTCAGTGTGATACTGCAGAAGTCAGAGTGATAGTGCCAATTTTGGATGATTTTCCACCAACTGCCACAAAAATTACATCTCCAGCAATACCTAATAATATAACTACCAAATTGCCATCTTTAGCTGCTACTGATGATGGTAGTGTAGCCTCATATAACATTAGTTCATTACCACCAACCAGCCAAGGTATATTGTATTTAGGTGATCCAGCTAATGGCGGAGTTCCAATAACGGCTGGCCAAGAACTTACTCCAGAACAAATAAGTCAATTATATTTCCAACCTAATGAAAATTTTGTCGGCAATGCTAGTTTTGCTTACACAGCTACTGATGATAAAGGTAATGTTAGCAGTCCAGCTCTAGTAACTATTCCAGTAGTGAAAGCTTTAGCTAACCAAGCTGTTATAGCGAATGATGACAATGGTTATACTGATCCAGAAATACCAGTTACCATTGATGTTATCAAAAATGACGCTGATCCGGAAGGCAACTTAGATACGGATAATTTGATTATCATAACTAGTCAGCCTAGTAAAGGTACAGTAGTTGTAAATAATGATAATACAGTTACATATACTCCTGAACTTGGTTTTACCTTTGGTACTGATGAATTTGATTATCAAGTCTGTGATTCAGATTTTCCGCAAAGTTGTGACATTGCAACGGTTACAATTTTAGTTCCTACCTTGGAAGACCCACCACCAACTACTAGCAATCAGACTGCTGAACCTACAACTAATGATGCCACCACTAAATTACCAAGTTTAGCGGCAAATGATAATGATACTGTAGTTGCTTATACTATTAAAACGTTACCTCAACAAGGTACTTTATATTTAGGCAATCCAGCTACTGGCGGCACTCTAATTCAAGCGGGGCAGAAATTAACTCCAGAGCAAGCGGCTCAGTTATTTTTCCAACCTAATCCTGACTTTATTGGCAATGCTAGTTTCACTTTTACTGCTACTGATAACAATGGTGGAGAAAGCAGTTCATCTTTGCTGACTATTCCGGTTACAGCTCCAAGTAATAGCTCACCTAAAGCCAATGATTTGGATGCTAGTACTAAACCTGAAACTCCAGTCTCAATCTCAGTATTGAAGAATGATAGCGATCCGAATGATAATTTGAATCCTAATAGTTTAACTATCGTTACTCAACCAAGTAATGGCAGGCTGGAAGTTAATCTTGATACTGGAGAAGTTGAATACACGCCAAATCCTGGTTTTGAAGGTACGGACAGCTTTAGTTATCAAGTTTGTGATACCAATAATTTGTGTGATACCGCTACAGTTACGATTACAGTATCAGATGAAGTTGAAGAACCGACTACCGAAGTGAAATTAATCGTCACTATAAGTGGTAATGGAGAGGTAGCAGGAACTCAAGATTTATCTTGCAACAATAACAATGATCCATGCCAACAACCATATGCTACTGATACTAATGTTACTTTAACTCCAACTCCAGATATCGGTTGGGTATTTGATGGCTGGCGTGGTCATTGTGATGCTGATGGCAATGTAACTATGGATAATTTCAAAAGTTGCAAAGCCGTATTTGTAGCAGACGATGTGCCACAGTTCAGTTTAGATTTATCCAGAAATGGTTCTGGTTCGATAACTAGCCAACCTACTGGTATTGATTGTAATACTGATTGCACTGAAGATTACGCTCAGGGTACGGAAGTTGAATTAATTGCTAATCCAGAACCTGGCTTTGCTTTTACCCATTGGAGTGGAGATTGTAGTGGTATTAATAGAACCGTTACGGTGTTGATTGATGAAGCTAAAAACTGTCAGGCTAATTTTGCTCTGGATGGTGACGGTGACGGAGTTGCCACTGACATTGAAGAAAACGCTCCCAATAATGGTGATGGTAATGACGATGGAATTCCAGATTGGAAGCAAAATAACGTAGTGTCTTTATTAATGCCTGATGGTAAATATGTCACTATCGTAGAGAAAAATGGTTGTACTATTAATAACGTTAAACTTAGTGAACCGGGTTTAGCAGATGATAATAGTTTAGTTCCATTCCCATTTGATTTGGATATGTCTTGTACCGATGCCGATCTTGAAATTTTTTATCATGATGTGGATGATGCAGATTTACATCGGCAATTTGTTGACGGTAAGTGGCAAGATTTACCAGTAACCTTGGATAGCAAGACGGTTGGTGATAAACAGGTTACTACTGCTAGTTTCCGCCTTAGTGATGGCAAATTAGGTGATAATTCTGCTTTAGATGGACATATTAGTCATACTAGTGGAATGGCCTTGGCTCAAGAACGGGTGCAATGGGCTAATCCAAGTTATACGATAGATGAATTTGGTAATGTGGCTACAGTTGCAATCCAACGACTGGGGAGTTGTGAAGGACGGATCACAGTGGATTATACTACTAAGGATAACACCGCCCAAAGTCCAGACTATACTACCAAACAGGGAACTGCTACTTGGGAAGCTGGAGATTGTAGAGATAAGTCGATTGGCATACCTATCACCAATGATACCGTCCAAGAAGGTGATGAAATTATTGATTTAGTATTGAGTAATGCTGGTGGTGGTGCTTCTATCGTATCTCCAGAAACTATTACTTTGACTATTATTGATGATGATTCTTCCAATAATTCTTGTCACAGTTTCCCAACTTGTCAGATTTGTTGTCCAACTTGCCAAACTAATACCGCTTTTAATGTAAAATCGTTAGTTATCACTCTGAAAGTTGGCGAAAGTACCGAAATGACTCTAGCCGAAGGGCAAGCGGAATTGCTAATTAAAGAGATTCCCAATAATAGCGTCGTATCTTTGGATAGTTGGAGAACGTTAACTGCTGGGGCTGCGGAATTGGAATTGACCGGAGTAAATGTCGGTGAAACCAAGATGGTAATTAGTGATAGTGCTAATCCATTGCAAACTATAACGATCTATATAAAAGTTATCGAAGATTCGGCTAATCAAATCATCAATGTTGGTAAGTCTAAATTTAGGATCAAAGCCATGCACACTACGGTGAAAGTTGGTCAGAAATTGGACTTGAATGTTGCTGGTGGGAAAGGAGAGCTAACTATCAGTGAGATTCCGGATCGTAGCATATTGCTATTGGAAAATTGGACTACGCTTAGTGATAGTGGTTCGGCCATGTTTACCCTGACTGGAGTTAAAGTTGGCCAGAGCAAAATGGTTATCAGCGACCATTCGGTTCCGCCACAAAAAACTTCCATTGATTTAGCGGTTATCGCTCAAACTATTGATTATAATAAAGGTTTTAATGATCCAGATTCCGACCCCAATAAAACTGATTTCAATGGCAATGCTTTAATAGATGCGGCGAACCAATATAAGATTGATAATGGTTTGGTGGATGGAGTCGAACAGACTGGTAGCGGTTTGATTATCGGTACCATTGGGGATTTAACTATTAATGACAATTGTAACTACGGATTGGAAATTAGCGTTCAGGGCAATATTAGTTCCAGTACAAGTTGTTTTCTTGATAAGGTAAATTCCAGCACGGTGCGATTAGCGAATCATAGCCGTTTGACTTACACCGAAGCCAAAACTGTGGCAATCTCCAGCACTGTCAATATAGCTCCGCAACATGTTGGGCAAGTCGCTGATGTGTTATTGGTCGGAACCTATAATAATATGTTTTATGATATTTCTTACCATCGTAACGATCAAGATTGGCAAGTGTGGGACGGCAGACTTAGCAGTTTACCAGCCGCTCAATATTACCCGCAATTAACCAATCAGATTGAAGTTTTTATTTATGAAGATGAATTAGACTTTATTCCGGGTGAATTCACCGTATTTGTAGGTTATCGGTTGCGAAATGGCACGATTGTGTTTAATGGGCTAGAACCAATTCATTTTACGGTTGGTAATAGTGGTAGTGTCGATGTGCCAAAAGATATAGTGCGGGATAATACTCAGGTTTGGAATGATGTTGGTTCTACTAGTATTTTTGCTGCTACAATTAGCAATCAGAATGATAGAACTGGTAATGGGTTAACTTTCGCCTATCGGGATAATATAACTGTTTCTAGCTTTGTGACTGTAGAGCCACGTTATGTTGGGCAAGTGGCTGATATTCTGATGATTACCGGTTATCGTGGTCATTACCGAGAGCAAGCTTATACTAGGAATGGTACTAGTTGGGAATTTTGGGATCATCAGCTTACTAGTTTAGTACCAATCCAGCATTATCGACGTCTACCAAAATATTTAGAAATACCCATTTATATTGGTGATTTGGCATTTAATCCCGGTTATTATCAGATGTTTATAGGCTACCGATTGGAAAATGATGTTATTGTGTTCAATGGTTTTGAGCCAATGAGTTTCATGCTTGCTAACGGAATTGGACTCAATGCTAGTGGGCAAAAAATAGTTACTACTTCTAGGTTTATAAATTGGGGTCAGCAAGCTGAACGAGTTCACAATCCATTTTATGCGAATGCTAATAGTCAAATGGAGCTTAATACAACTATAGTGCCTGAAGCTCAACATGTAGGCCAAAATGTGGAGATTATGCTGGTGGCTGTAATCAATGATACTGCTGTTGATATTCGCTCAGAAGTTCCAACTTGGGGAACGTGGGATGCTGATAAAGTTTATACCACCAATTCTATTCCTAACGTTAAACTGGAACCAGAATTAAGAGATATTAATCTATTTACCGGTAGTTTTGAAAGTGGTAATTACACTGTTTATATTGGTTATAAACTGCCAAATGGAGATATTATCTATAATGGTGGCGAGGCGTTGTACTTGAAGATTTATTGATAATTAATGTTACGCAGAATGGTTTTTAACTTTTCCTAATGGCATTAAATTAAGGGTTTAGGTTAAGTAACTATAAGTAGGGGTAATGCTTTATGGTTGCCCTAACCAATTTTCTTAACTTAATGGCAGTGACTCAGACAAAAGTGGGAACTAGAAAAATTTAATTACTATTTTTCGATATCTTAACGATTTTTGAATTTTATTCAAAACGGGAAATGCTATAATCCATTATACCCAAATTAAAAATATCTGAGCATAATATTAGTATTTAATACAATAAAGGATTTTATATGGCAAAAGGAACAAACGAACCATTGGAAAAACAACTTTGGAAATCGGCTGATAAACTGAGAAAGAGTATTGATGCTGCGGAATACAAACACGTTGTTTTAGGATTAATATTTTTAAAATATATCTCTGATGTTTTTGAGGAATTATTTGAAAAATTGCAAGCTGGAGCAGGGGGAATATGGAGGAGCAGACTCCGAAGATAAAGATGAATACAAAGCTGAAAATGTGTTCTTTGTGCCAACAGATGCCCGTTGGAATTTTCTTTTATCTAAGGCAAAGCAGACAACTATTGGAAAAACAGTTGATGAAGCGATGGATGCTATTGAAAAGGAAAATCCATCTCTAAAAGGTGTGCTGCCAAAAGTTTATGCCAGACAAAATCTTGACCCTACCGATTTGATCGAATTTATAGATATGATAGGCAACATTGCTTTAGGTGATGCTAAATCAAGAAGTGCTGATATTCTTAGACATGTTTTTGAATATTTTTTAGGTGAATTTGCACTTGCTGAGGGTAAGAAAGGCGGGCAGTTTTATACTCCAAGAAGTGTTGTAGAATTATTGGTTGCAATCTTGGAGCCGTATAAAGGCAGAGTTTTTGATCCTTGCTGTGGTTCTGGTGGAATGTTTGTGCAATCGGAAAAATTTGTAGCAGAACACAAGGGAAAAGTTAACGATATTTCCATTTACGGACAGGAAAGCAATCAAACCACTTGGCGACTGACTAAAATGAATCTTGCTATTCGTGGAATTGACAGCTCGCAAGTAAAATGGAACAATGAAGGTTCTTTTTTAAATAATGCTCATAAAGATTTAAAATGTGATTATATAATTGCTAATCCGCCGTTTAATGTTAGTGATTGGAGTGGTGATTTACTGCGTAAAGATGGGCGTTGGCAATTCGGAATACCGCCGACTGGCAATGCTAATTATGCGTGGATACAGCATTTTATATATCATCTTGCACCAAGTGGACAGGCGGGTTTTGTTTTGACTAAAGGTTCGCTTACTTCTAAAACTTCGGGTGAAGGGGATATTAGAAAAAATCTTATTGAAGCGTGTTTGGTTGATTGTATTGTTAATTTGCCGGCTAAGTTGTTTTTGAATACACAAATTCCTGCTTCTTTGTGGTTTATGAGTCGGAACCGTAGTAACGGAAAGTACAGGGAGCGAAGTAAAGATGTTTTGTTTATTGATGCCAGAAATCTGGGGCATTTGATAAATCGTAGAACTCTTGAGCTATCAGAAGAGGATATTCAAACAATAGCAAAGACTTATCATAATTGGCGAAATCCTGATGGTGATTATGAGGATGTAAAAGGGTTTTGTAATGCTGCAAGTATTGAGCGGGTGAAAGAGTTGGATTATGTTTTAACGCCCGGACGTTATGTTGGTTTGGCTGCTGAAGAGGATGATTTTGATTTTAAGGAACGTTTTATCAGTTTAAAAGCTGAGTTTGAAGAGCAGTTAAAGGAAGAAGCTGTTTTTAATGAACGTATTTCTGCTAACTTGAAAAAGGTTAAGATTGATGGGTGAGTGGAGGGAGGGCTGCATCAAAGTATATAAAAGAAATACATGGTATTATAAAGCGAATAAAACTAACCCAATGAATAGATGAAAAATTTAGTAA
>DAOUSR010000069.1 GCA_030627125.1 Thioploca sp. | reverse complement strand
ACGTCCCTTTGTATGGTCATAATGCCAACATATTAGTTCATTTTCCTTCATACTTAGTTTTTCTTGAATCGTGTCATCGAATATCAATACACCATCTGGTGATTTAATACTACGTACTGTTGGTTTCACTTGTTTCCATAAATCTTTTGATGTATATTCTTCTTTTGATAAGAATCTCGTAAATGTATCGTGGCTTATTTCTCCATCCAATAGGTTTGATAACCCTGTCGCTGTCGCATATCCAAATGTTACCATTAAGTAATCTGTATATAAATCTAATTCATATTTATCCATTTTATTATTATAACCTGCTTTGATTAATTATTATTTAATTTTATATTCGTATTTGTAACACTTTGCGTAACTTCAGTATTTAACTTCTTTGTCAAATATTTAAATATATGGTATAAAGAGGTTTAATTTGTCTTTTTTTTAATTAATCAAATCACCCAATATGGATATAACACTAGCTCAACCTCGTGGTTTTTGTGCTGGAGTGGTAAGGGCTATTGAAATTGTCGAACGCACTCTTAATCAGTTTCCTCATCCTATTTATGTACTGCACGAAATTGTGCATAACCGTTATGTAGTAGAGGATTTAAAGACTCGTGGAGCTATATTTGTAGAATCATTAGCAGAAGTGCCGGCTGGTGCGGTATGTGTATTTAGTGCGCATGGAGTGGCAACTACAGTAGTTAAAAATGCCGAACAAAGGCAATTGCAAATAATTGATGCTACCTGTCCTTTAGTGACTAAAGTACATAACCAAGCTCAACGTTATGTGGAAAATGGTTATGAACTAATTATTATAGGTCATGCAGGACATCCAGAAGTAGAAGGTACTCGTGGTTGTGTAACTGAACCAGTACATGTATTATATACCATTGAAGAAGCAGAAAAACTCCAAGTACAAAACCCGGCTTACCTAGCCTACGTCACTCAAACAACGTTAAGCACTGATGATACTAAGGAAGTTATTAATACTTTAGTCGCTAGATTTCCAAACATCAAAGGACCAGCATTGAATGACATTTGTTATGCTACTCAAAGTCGGCAAAATGCAGTACGAGAACTAGCTGTTGATATTGAGATATTATTGGTTGTTGGAGCTAATAATAGTTCTAATTCCAACCGTTTGCAAGAAGTTGGTAAACACGCTGGTGTAGCGTCTTATCTAATTGAAGATGCTAATGATTTACAAACTAAATGGTTCAATAATAACCCACTGGTTGGCATCACTGCCGGTGCTTCCACACCTGAAATTTTAATAGAACAAGTATTACAACAATTACAAGAACTTGGTGTAACTACAGTTAAAACTATGCCGGGTGAAATTGAAACTACTATATTTCGACTCCCCTCTATTTTACAAGGATAAATAAATGGAACTTACTGCTATTTCCCCTATTGACGGACGTTATGCTAATAAAACCGCAGCTTTAAAACCTATTTTTAGTGAATATGGACTAATTCGTTATCGATTATTAGTTGAGGTGCGTTGGTTACAATTTATGTCTGTTTCTCAATTTATTACTGAAGTTCCAGCTTTTAGTGATGAAGCTCAAACTTTATTAAACGATATAGTAGAAAAATTTTCGATTGAAGAAGCTCAACGGGTTAAAACCATAGAACGTACCACTAATCATGATGTTAAAGCAGTTGAATATTTTCTTAAAGAACAGATTGCTGCTAATCCAGAGTTAGCTAAAATCAGTGAATTTATCCATTTTGCTTGTACCTCGGAAGATATTAATAATTTAGCCTATGGCTTGATGTTAGCAGAAGCTCGTGATCATGTTATCCTGCCAAAGATGGATGCTGTTATAATTGCATTGAAAGAGTTAGCTCACCAATATGCTGAAATTCCAATGTTATCCCGCACTCATGGCCAGCCAGCTTCTCCAACCACTGTTGGGAAAGAGATTGCCAATACAGTTTATCGTTTACAACGGCAACAAGAACAGGTCGCTCAAGTCGTGATAATGGGGAAATTTAATGGAGCAGTCGGTAATTATAATGCTCATTTAGCTGCTTATCCAGATTTAGATTGGATTAGCATTTCCAAACAATTTATTACGCAACTTGGTTTACAGCAAAATCCTTATACCACTCAGATTGAACCACATGATTACATTGCGGAATTATTCGATGCTGTGAGTCGTTTTAATACGGTATTGCTTGATTTATGTCGGGATATTTGGAGCTATATTTCGCTAGGTTATTTTAAGCAAAAAACTATTGCTGGGGAAGTAGGTTCTTCAACCATGCCACATAAAGTAAATCCAATTGACTTTGAGAATTCTGAAGGTAATTTGGGGATTGCTAATGCAATATTTAGCCACTTAGGTAGCAAGTTACCAATTTCTCGTTGGCAACGGGATTTAACTGATTCTACAGTATTGCGTAATCTGGGAGTGGGGATGGCACACAGTCTAATTGCTTATGAATCTTGCCTCAAAGGGATTAGTAAACTTGAGATTAATTTACCTGTAATAGAAGCTGATATTAAGCAAAATTATGTGATATTAGCAGAACCAATTCAAACCGTAATGCGTCGTTATGGTGTAGAACAAGCATATGAAAAATTAAAGGATTTAACTAGGGGTCAAACTATTTCTGCTCAAAATCTACAGGAATTTATAACTAACCTAGCCATTCCAGAAGCAGAAAAAACCCGATTACTTCAGTTAACTCCTGATAAATATATTGGTAATGCGGTGGAGCAAACCAAAAATATTTAACTTTTGCTATCTATCTTAACAACGTGTATAATAACGATTTTTTAATCATATATTTAAATTCTAATAAGGATAATAATGGATAATTCTCCGTACACCATAGTTGCTAATCAGCAAAATTTTACAACTGAAGTTTTAGAAAAATCCAATCAAGTACCAGTCTTAGTTGATTTTTGGGCCAGTTGGTGTGCACCTTGTAAAATGATAGAACCAGTTTTAGAAAAATTGGTAGAAGAATATCAAGGCCAGTTTATCTTAGCCAAAGTTGACACTGACGACCAACAACAATTAGCTGGTCAATACGCAATTCGTGGTATACCGGCTTTAAAACTATTTCGGCATGGTGAAGTAGTAGAGGAAACATCTGGAGTGCAGTCAGAAAATGTGCTGCGACAGATGATAGATAAATATCGAGAAAGACCAGCCGATAAATTAAGAACCCAAGCAGATTTAGCTAATGTTGCTGGCAATAGCTTAGAGGCTATAAGTTTATTAGAACAAGCGAGAGAATTAGAACCAGACTATTATCCGGTTACTTTTGAATTAGCTAAGTTGTTTATTGAACAAGAAAAATTTGCAGAAGCAGAGCAATTAATTAAGGCCTTACCCGCTAACATCCGCTTAGAAGCAGAAGTTAATGAATTACAATCTCACTTAACTTTCTCCAAACTAGCTGCTGAATCTCCAGCATTAGATACTTTAGAGGCAACTTTAGCTACCGAACCAGATAATCTTATGGTACGTTATCAATTAAGTGCGAAAAAAGTTACAACCGGAGAATATGAGGTTGCTATACAACATTTATTAGAAATTATGCGTAAGTCAAGAGCTTTTGAAGATGATGCTGGTCGTAAGGGATTATTAGCGTTATTTACTCTATTAGGTAATCAAGGCCCATTGGTTAATAACTACCGCAAAAAAATGTTGTCACTAATATATTAAATTGGATAGCATAATGAATTGGTTAAAAATTATAGTCTTGAGTTTGATATGGGTTGAAGGGTATGGAGATATTCTTCAGCAGGAATTACAGCAACATTGGCAACGGCCATTAGCTTCTCAGGGCCAATCGCCAAAAACTCAAACTTCTTTAGAGCCAAAAAATTGTGCTACCTGTCATGTTACTCAATTTAAGGATTGGAGTCAAAGTTTACATAGCCGTGCGATGGGAGCTGGTATTATTGGCCAATTGGTGGATATGCCAGCCACTGCTACGAAGCAGCATCAAGCTTGTATTCGTTGTCACGCACCTTTGCAGGAACAAGCAGTAAGTCTAGTTCTCTCTTTACAGCAACAAAATTCCTCTACTAATCTGCATGAACAAGGTTTAATCTGTGCTGCTTGTCATATGCGTGAATCCAAAATGTATGGCCCTCCACATCGAAATAAACAGCCTGATGTAGCAGATATGGATAAATTTCCACATGATGGCTGGCAAAGTTCTACTATTTTTCAGGATGCACAATTTTGTTCTGCTTGTCACCAATTTAAACCAGGAGAATACGCTCTAAATGGAAAGTTGTTAGAAAATACTTATGAGGAATGGAAAGCTAGTCGTTATGCTAAGGAGGGCAAAACTTGTCAAGCTTGTCACATGCCTAATCGACAACATTTATGGCGTGGAATCCATGATCCAGATATGGTAAAACAAGGAGTTGAAATAAAAAATCTGGATTTTAAACAGTTATATAACAATATAACAGCCAAATTAAGTATTAAAAATACTGGTACTGGTCATTATTTTCCCACTTATGTTACACCAAGAATAATAGTTGAGGGTTATCAAGCAGATAAGGATGGAAAAATATTACTTGAAACTAAGCAACAGTATACCATAAGCCGCAAAGTAGCTATGAATTTGAGTAAAGAAATTGCTGATACTAGGTTGGCTCCAGATGAACAAGTCATGTTTAATTACCAAGCGAAACGCCATCCAGAAGCATTATCTTTTATATTGAATGTACAAGTAGAACCAAATGCTTTTTATACTAAATTTTATCAAATTACTTTGAAAAATAACTCGGCTAAAAAAGGTAAAGAATTAATTCAACAAGCTTTAGAACAGTCTCAAAAGTCAGTTTTTAGTATTTATTTTAAGCAACATAGTCTTCGATAGCTCATAGAGCCAAGCAGAATGATGCAAATTCTTGATATTTATATTGAAGTTCATTAAGAATTAAGCATTAAGAATTGCTATAATTTATACTAATATTATGAAATTTACCGGAGATTTTTATGAGTATCGAGTTAGAGTTACGGTTGGAAGGTGAAGATGCCAATGAAGATTCTTTAGAGGATTTGATAGATTGGTTGGAGCGGGCGAATATTGATGGATTGGAGGTTAAGAGAAAAGAGTCGCCTCATATGAAAGGTGCTATGGGCGGGTTGGCCGATCCAGCCACTATTATTACTGTGGTTTCGACTGTGGTTGCATTGGCAGATATTGTGATTAATGTTTCTGGTTGGCGGAAAAATAAAGCAGTAAAAATCGATCCTATATTGACAAATCCGGCTGAAGCTTTACAGGAAAATGAAGCTAGAATTAAGGATTTACTCGCTGAAATGAAAGGTAAAGCCCATAGGAATAAATAATGGCAGCAATTGTCCCGGAAAATACTCAAGCTATTTTGATTGGAGCTAGTAAATTTGATGCTTCAGATGATGATTTACCAGATTTACCCAATGTAAAAAATAATCTGGTGGAATTACATAAATCATTAAATGAAATGGTTGGAATTGATGCAAAAAATATTCATCCAATCTTAGATAAAGATGATTATGACACGATTGTTGAAGAAATCATTAATATCATTCCTAAAGCTTCAAACACAATTATTGTTTATTACGCCGGGCATGGCATTCCTAAAAACAGCTTTTATTTAGCCACTAAAAAAACTACAATTTTAAAAAAGCAATGTATAAGGGCCATAGAATCAAGCGAATTAGTCGATTTGGTAATCCAAGAAACTAAAGCCAAAAATGTTATTTTTATTATAGATTGTTGTTTTAGTGCTAGATTAAAAGAAAATATTGATACTAAAGGTAAAAATGTATTTTTTATTGTTGCGGCATCTTCTAATAAAACTGCCAAAGACGAATCTCCAGACAATCAGGATTGTACCGCATTTACTCATGAGTTGTTAGAGATTTTTAGAAAAGGTATTAAAAATGCTGGGGAGTTTTTAACTTTTCAGGATATTAGCAATCATTTAGAAAAGCAATTGCTTGACAAAAATTTACCTGAACCTCAAATAAGTAGTCATGGTTCGCCGGATAAGTTAGGGATTTGTAAGAATAACGCTTATAAAAAGACTGATGTAACTAAATATAAAATACATAATGATTTACGCCATCATTTACCTAATAGAAGATCACAAGAAACTAAATTAGGTAGAGCAATACATAACAATAAACATCTACCATTGCTATGTTTAATCCACAGTGATGAAAACCAATGTAACGATAGATTTGTAGATCGCCTTGTTTACCATTAGAACTCCTTAAAATACTTGAGTAATTTCCACCGGATAAATTCAGAGAATAAATCATAAACTTTTACACTGAAAAACCACCAGAACAATCTCCTGCAACACCAGTAGAATTACCATCATCACGCCAATCCACTCAAACGAACCCGAAAACTTATTTACCAGATGAAGGTTTAGTTAAAGCGGTAAATGTGGCATTGTTATTGGGGCAACCGTTATTATTAACTGGGGAACCGGGGAAGGGCTGATTCAAAGTCAAAAAACACATTAAAAACCAATATGTTATCAGTAAAAATTAACTAACTGATTGATATTTAATATTTTTTACTGAAAATTGTTCGTGAAAATAACTGTTTTGTAGTCTTTATCTCCTAAAAATAATATTTTTTAAGTTCGAAGATATATATTTGCAAATTTTAAATTAACAATTTCAACTTGTTAGTCCTAACATTGGGTTCCATGCCAGAAAGCTGTTGAACAATTACCTTTTAGTCTCCAAAAAATGCCAAGCTTCGCACTCCTATGTTCGCTGAATTTTTAGTTGAAATAACTTCAGCGACAATACTAATGGCAATTTCCATTGGTGTGTGGCTCTTAATAGGTAAACCAATCGGTGCATGAAGAGACTGTAATTGTTCTGATGAAACACCATCTTTTTGTAAATGCTGAATAATTTGATTAACTTTTGATGTACTACCCATCATACCTAAATATCCCAATTTTTTACCCAGTAACTGGCGTAATACAATTTCATCAGCCCGATGATTCGGTGTCATAATAAACACATAATTTTGTTCACTTTCTGGAATATGTTGTTCAATTTGATGGAAGGCAGTAATCAGTTTTTCATTAGCATCATTATTATTTTGGAAGGTATTAATTTCAGTTCGTTCATCTAAAACGATAATGTAAAAATCTAGCATGGCTAAAAGACGAGACAATGCTAATCCCACATGTCCACCACCAATAATGTAAGCAGTATTGATTAAACCTATATTTTCTTCATATTGCCATTCATTTTCTGTTTTAAATTTGAATCGATAGTTCGCCGCGTGATGTGCTGAAAATGCCATGCCTGACGGTGAAATTTGTAATACAATTTGTTCTTGATTTTCAATTACTTGTAATAGCCGTTTGATGGTGACTAAATCTTTGTTTGGTTGACAAGGATAAAGCACGACTGTCTGCATACCACCGCAAATCATACCAGAGCGATTAGCCGTCGCTTGTTGATTATGAATTTGACGCTGACACAGGGCAAAAAAGTCGTGGTTTTTTAGCTTGATTTGGGCTTTGTTGACAAAACGATGTTCAATGACACCGCCCCCAATCGTTCCTAGCAAAGTGCCTTCTTCTGTCACAGCCATTTTAAAGCCAACTCGCCCGGGTGTACTGCCATCACTTTCTACTACAATCAATAATGCCACTGACTGATTGTTTTGCAAACAATTACACGTGAATTGCCAGATGTTCATTATTTTACGCATTCAATACCCACGAATTCTGGATAGTTAATGGCATCTTGCCAAAATTCTTCACCAAATTTTTCAATACCTTCAGGAGAAACTTTAGGATCGTACCAACAAAATGATTTAAAGTCAGCTTGTTGGAAGGCCCATTCATAGGTACTTTTACTTAAGTAATAATTCTCAATACTAACATTCCAGTCTTTTCCAAAAAAATTAATAGAGATAGGAGTGCCATCGTGAAGGGGTTCAAAAAAGCCTTTAATTATTCCATATTTTTCCCACTTATCAGGGTAAAATTCAAAACTATCTTTGATACTGATGAAACGACCACCAACTTTCAGGTTAGTATAGATAATCCGACACATTGCCAACAGTTCTTCTCTAGTTTTGGCATAGTTCAGCAAAAAGGCTGCTACTACTAAATCAAATTCATCGATCTTACCTAATGTCAATACATCCTGAACCATGTATTCTAAACCAAGGGGTTCTCTGGTTTCTTCTTGCTTGGCCAAGTCGAGCATTTTTTCAGAGATATCCACACCCACTACCTGATTAGCCCCTTTTTTTCGGAATGCTCTGGTATGTCTTCCTTCTCCACAAGCTAAATCAAGGACTGATTGACCAGACAAATCCCCCAATATTTGAAAGTATGTATAGGTACCAACACAAATGGTATAAGGTAATTCCCTAGATTTTTTATAGCCATCGGTTATCTTGTCATAGACTGCCATCTTTTCCTCCTGACATAATCTGATTTTTTTCAGTCAAGTTAAACAGATGCCCAACTTTTTCCATATTACGAACTGAGGGTTTTGCCATTAACAACTAATCCTATTGTTGTGGTGATGAATGTTCTGACATTAAAGCCGGTTTTTTGTCTGTTGGTCATCTACTCCAATCTTCTTCCCTGTTTTTTCATGCTCAATGCCAATCAGAGGAAGCATTGAATTGCCAACACCCACAAAGAAAAATGCTGCATCAACAAGAATCGCTGTTAAAATACCAAAATTAAGTAGAAAAAATCCCCCTATTTTGATGATACCAGGTATGATACTGCTCTTCAAACTATTGTACAAATTAGATTCCAAATTTTTTGAAATTTCAAATATATCAGCTAAATGAGAAAGAGTTCCGTCCATTAACACAATTTCAGCCACATCGGTGGCAATAGAGGTTGCGCCATGTATAGAGATGGAAACATTGGCTTTTTTCATCGCAATTGCGTCATTGATACCATCGCCAACAAAACAGACAGATTTTCCAGCCTTCTGTAATTGTTCGACAATATCAGCCTTATTTTCTGGTGTAATATCATAATAATAGCTGTCCATTCCCAACGATTCTGCCAATTTTTGGGTAGGAAGCTTGTGATCACCTGATACGATGGCAAGATGCTTTACGCCAGTTTGCCTGAGTTGCTCAAGAACCTTTGTTACTTCTGGACGTAGTACGGTCTGTAATTCAATTGCTCCACCTACCTGATTATTGATAGCTACGACGACTAAAGAGTGTCCTTCAAGATGGGCCTGTTTCTCCGCTGCTTCTATTTTACTTGGTATGCTAATCCCTTCAGTCAACATAAAACGGGGGCTACCTACACGGATGACCTTATCTTCATCCTCAAGATTGACCGTTATACCATAACCAATTTGATATTTGGATTCGTCTGTTACCAAAGGTATCGTACAATTGGAGGCCGAAGCTTTTTTGATGATGGCTTTAGCAATGGGATGTGCCACATAACGTTCCGCTGCTGCGGCATAAGCCAGAACTTCATTTTCTTGGTAATTATTACTAACAATAATCCGTGTTACTTCATTATCTTGATGGGTTAAAGTACCGGTTTTATCAAACAAGACAACATCTATATGCGTTAAAATTTCAAGCGCACGTCCATCTTTAATAAGAATACCTTTATGAGAAGCTATACTGATATGGTTAAGTGTGCCAAGTGGTGCAATAACCCTGATCCTACTGGAAATATGACTACTTAGGATAATCACGAATCCAACTGGCCCAAATAGCGGCAGACCTAATCCAGCTATACCCAACATTGGTAAAATCCACGTATCAGCCCATTTTTCTCCTTTTAATTGGAAATTGGTTTTGACATCAATAGAACGATTTAAGATTTGGCTTATCTTGGCAATAGTTGTTTCTTGCCCAGATTTTTCAACTTTAATTAAGATTTTACCAGCGACGACAATAGTAGCTGCGAAGACTTGATCACCTAGCGATTTTTCCAATGGTCGTGATTCTCCGGTTAAAGCATGTTGATCAATGCTTGCCATTCCTTCAGTGATAATCCCATCAACTGGTACGATATCACCGGTCTTGACAACAATAATGTCACTATTCTTGATAGTTGCTAAAGGTACTTCAAGTTCGATTTCATCCCTTAAAAGCCACACATTTTGAGGTTGTTGTTGTTCAAAAACGTCAAGGAGCATCTTCTTAGAATGTCCCTTAGCACGAGATACCACTAATTTAGATAAGTGAAATAATGAAATGCCCAGAGCGGCTGCAAAATATTGGCCCAATGCAAAGGTAGTCGCATCGACAAGAAAATAAAGAACATATCCATCGACCTTTCGCTCTTTAATAAGCGAGTTTTCGGCCGCTTTGAATTGAGGAACAGCTATATAAGTAAAAGCTGCAATATTTAATAAAACAAGAGGAGGAGATGTCAAGAAAACTTGTCTTATTGCACCTATTCCCATAGCAACAACGCTCATTTTTAAATAATGTATTTGTTCTTTTTCTTCAATATCTGTTGCTTTTATCAAATCTTGCTTAGTTTGTCTAGCGTTTATATTTTTAGTGCTTCTTACTTTTGAGTGACGATTGTTTTCAAAAAAACATATACCTTTATAAACGACAAATACAATTCCTAATTCTAATAACATAAAATTCCTATTTCTTTATATGGATTTTCAGAAAAGTTATTAAACCTAATAGTATATAGACCTCTTACTAAGATTTGTCTGAAAATAAAATATTTAATTATACTTTAAACTTTGTACAAAGAAAGTAATACTTTTTCTGAAGTTAAAGGGGCTGAAAATTGTCCTGTCAACGTTGGACGAAAAGCTTTCATAGCTTGCAAAATGGCAAAATAAGCACCAATGCCATATAAAAATGGCGGTTCACCAATCGCTTTGGAATTAAATATGCCGAGTGGATTCTCGGAATTTTCCAGAAAATCTACTTCAATATCTGGTGCAAAACGAATATCCGGAATTGTGTAGTTGGCTAATGTATCTGTCAATAGCGAACCATTATCAGCATACATCAGTTCCTCAATCGTCATCCAACCAATGCCTTGCACAACAGCACCTTCCACTTGGCCTTTATCAATTAATGGATTCAAACTCTTACCAAAATCATGGACAACTTTAACACTATCAATTTTATAAGTACCGCGCAAACAATCCAATGTTGCTTCCAGTATAGCTGTTCCAAAAACATGATAAGCCATAGGGTGTCCTTTTTCTTTAGATTCATCAAAGTACAAATTTGGTATGCGATAGTGTGCATGAGACGTAAGAGAAATACGATTCAAATACATGTCAACAATCAAGCTTTGCCAATTTAAATCTGTTGGTTCGCCTTTTAAATGTAGTATTTCTTCTTTGATTTGCAAATCTTCTGTTGAAGCAACATTAAGTTTTTTAGCAGCAAGTGTTTTGAGACGATCTAACAGTTTAAGACAAGCCAGTTTGGTTGCATTGCCATTTAAATCCGCAGCTAAACTAGCAGAAGTGGGAGACATATTGGCAATACGCTTAGTATTTGAACTTTCGATATTAACTCGGTTCAGAGATACTGAGAAAATGTTGGCGACAATTTGGCGAATTTTCATATTGACACCCTGTCCCATTTCAATAGCTCCGGTACTCACACTGATACTACCATCAGTATAAATATGAACAATGGCATTGGCTTGATTCATGAACAAAGCACCATTAAACGAAATTCCAAAACAAATAGGTATAAGTGCCATTCCTTTTTTAAGTAAAGAATGGATTTGATTGAAATTTTGTATTTTTTGCTCCCTTTTTTCTATCTCATGTTCCGCCTTTTCCCAGCAGCTAAAAGCTTGACTATTTTCCACTTTCATCCCATAAGGAAATTCGTCACCAGTTTTTAACAAATTTTTTTTCTGAATAAATGAGGGAACAATACCCATTTGTTCAGCAGCTTTAAAAATAGCTGATTCAATCACAAATATGCCTTGCGGACTTCCAAAGCCACGAAAAGCTGTATTTGGGGGTAAATTTGTGCAACAGATATAGCCGGTCGCTTTTACATGTGGAATAAAATAACTGTTGGTGGCATGGAATAAACTACGTCCTAAAATCCCTGGGGAAAGATCAGCTATTGCGCCTGCATTTTGGTAAAAAGTTACTTGATAGGCGAGAATTTTACCATCATGAGTTAAACCCATTTTGAAATCGGATGAATAAGGATGACGTTTCCCAGTCATACGCATATCTTCATCACGATTTAATACTAGTTTAATTGATTTTTTAAGTTTAAATGCGGCAAGGGCAGTCATGACAGCCCAAGGGGTGGCTTGATTTTCCTTACCGCCAAATCCTCCTCCTAAACGCAAAACATCGACTTCAATTTTGTGCATGGGCAGATTTAAAACACTAGAAATCATACGTTGCACATCATTTGGAGATTGGGTGGATGATATCACCTTTAAGCCTCCATTTTCGGTAGGATAGGCAAACACACTCTGTGTTTCTAAATAAATATGTTCTTGCCCACCTGATTCAACTTTCCCGTCAACGATTACATCACAATTTTGCCAAGCAGTCTCAATGTTTCCCAATGATAGTGTGCGCGGTGCTCCAATTAATTGCTCTTTTACATAAGCTTCACGCGCATCGAATATCGCTGGGCGTTCTTCAAATTCAATCGCAATAGCCATAGTTGCAGTACGCGCTATATCTGCATTCTTAGCAATCACAAGTGCAATAGGTTGACCGATATAATGAACTTCTTCCACAGCCAACATTGGTTCATCCTGAATAATCACGCCAATTTGATTATCACCGGGTATATCATCAGCTGTTAAAATAGCATAAATGCCATCAACTTGTTTGGCTGTTTCCAAATTTAAATGAGTAATTTTACCATGTGCAATTGGGGATGAAAAAACGGCTGCATGTAGAGTACCCTCTGGCAAAATGAGATCATCTGTAAATTGTGATTCACCTTTAACGTGGAGAAGCGTGTCAATATTTTTCATAACAATATATCCCGACTATCTATTTGTTCAGGAAAAAGCGTGATAAAATGAGCATAGAATAACTGACGCAACAATAAATGCTTATATTCTGTTGAACCGCGCACATCACTCAGAGGAGATATTTCAGCTTGAGCAATTTTCCCCGCTTCACAGATTACTTCAACCTTAATTTCTTTACCAGTCAAAAAATTCACCGTATTTGTGAGGTAAAGCGGAATGGGTGCAACCCCGCCGGCTGACAGATGGATTTGTTGAATGAGTCCGTCATTCATTTGAATTTGGATTGCTGAGTTAACACTGGGAATTTCTGAGTCTGCATGTTTGCACACTCTCTCGAAATTGAAATAAGCATGACAATCTGGCAGAGGAAAATGTACCCTTTCTACAAGTTCATTACTCTGCTTGTCAATCTGTTTATAACTTTTAAAAAAACCTTTCAATGGAATAGTACGTTGATTTTGACCATCGTTCAAATCAACAGATGCCCCTAATGCCAGAAAAAAGATGCTTAAATCACCAATGGGAGAAGCCGCAACAATATTACCACCCAGTGTAGCTCGGTGTCGAATAGGCGTTGAAGCTAGCAATGCAAAGTATTTCTCAATTTTAGGAAATAATTTTTGCATGACTTGTGAATGTTGCATAGCGTCTATCGTAGTAGTTGCACCTATATAACAACGATTTGCTGCGATTTGTATGCCACTTAAATCCTCGCGCTGAGATAAGAAGATAACCTGTTTTGATGAATCACTTTGCCATGGGATTGTGCCACCAGCAACAATAGTTGAATTGGGCGAAATGCTGGTTAAATGACTTTTTGGTGCCTGAATTGTTTGTAGCCGTTGAGGAATTTCTAAAAAATAAGTTGGCAAAATCTGATTTTTAATCAACCAACTAGATCGTTGTTCCTCGTTTGGTAACGTGAATTGTTGACAAAGTAAAGTCAGGACACGTTTAATACTTTGATAACCGGTACAACGGCAAAGATTGCCATCCAAAGCAACCGTAGCGAGCGATTCGTTAAGAGATGGGCTATTGAGAAAAAAAGCGGTTAGCGCGATCACGATGCCGGGTGTACAATAACCACACTGTGTAGCCCCTTCATTTACTATTGCTTGTTGAATGGGATTTAATTGTGGACAATTAAGCCCTTCAATAGTAACCAGATGTCTACCGTTCACTTCAGCTAATGGCAATAAACACGAATTGAGCGGCTGGTAAGACACCATATCCTTATCTAATTTACCAACTAAAATCAAACAAGTACCACAACTACCTGTGCGACAGCCTACTTTGGTACCGTTAATACCTTGTTGAGAACGCAAAAAATCCAATACCTTCATACTGAATGGTAAATTTGTACTAATCTTCTGGTTGTTAAGAATAAAGTTAATCATATTTAGTCAATCTGCCATTTCTGATGTGCTTGATAAAATATATCGACAATTTCCTCAATATTGTCAGAAAATTGAATCAGTTTCATATCTTCAAAATCAATAAATGGTATTCCATTTTTTCTTTGTGAGAAAGTAATCTCAGAGAATTGTTCTAAAATTGGTTTCCACATTGGTGCAACAACGAGAGGAAAATCAGCAGGCAAATGATTGACCTGTTTGAGTTGCCATAAAAGACTCAATTCCAGTAAAGTACCAATCCCTCCCTCTGCTGTATAAGCCCCTTGAATAAGATTCACAAAAGATTGGAGTCGAGTGGTAAAGTGTTTATGGTATTTTTCAATATGTAAAAAAGGATTAGGTTTATAATCAAGCCGTTGCACATGAATACCCCAACTTCTCGATTTAGTTTCTTCTGTCAAATAGGAGGTGCCACTTGCGTTCACAATCCCCTTATTAGCTGCTTCCATGATACCTGCACCACCACCAGTAACAATATCCACTTCAATTTTTTCAACTATTGACTGTGTGAGTTTGGATACAAACGTAAATTCAGGACAATCTGATTGTACACGCGCACTTCCGAAAATAGCAATGCTAAAATGTTTGGTTTGATGAACAACCGAAGAAACTTCCTGAAGGTGTTCATAGATTTTTTCTACTTCATCAAGCAAATCAATAAATTCGGTTCCGATTGTCTGATTTTTTTCAGTCAAGTTAAATAGATGCTCAATTTTTTCCATATCACTAACCAATGGTTTTGCCATTAACTAATCCTATATTATACGCGCAAATTAAGGGTGCGCTCTACGCACCATTTATGTAATACTTTTCGTAGTAGTAGTGCGAAGGTGGGGTGTTAAATCTGACGCAGTTTTGCTTCGTATTTTTCACCCCACAGTTCCTGGAGGGCTGCATCAAAGTAAAAGCATTCACAATAAAACAATGAGTTAGCTATCAAACAAAATTTTCATAATTAAATAATTAGCTGAAATTAAAGATATTTTTAATATTGACAACATCCCAAAGTTTACCTATTTTTCCTTCTGCCATTGCATTAGTTATAGAATTAAAACCCTCCATAAAGATTAAATTCTATATTACGTACAACTCCTAATGTAGCTGCTTGTTCTGGTTCAGCAGACAATTATCTTCATTGAGAATCACATCTTTAACCCAATGCAAGTTATTCTCTATCCTT
>DAOUSR010000107.1 GCA_030627125.1 Thioploca sp. | reverse complement strand
TCTATTCTGTTGTTCCATAACAATAAATTCTGCATTATTAGCATTATTTAATTTTTCTATTTCTATTTGCCCTACTCTACCAGTAATATTGCTTTCTCTAGCATCTCTGAATAGCTTGAAATGAATATTTTTGTGATTAATAACTAGCTGGTTAAAATTTTTTATTTTAGCAGTAAAACCAGAACCACTTGCATGTAAAAAACTAATAACTTGGGATTTATTTTTGATAAATAGATGTTCTGGAATAGATTTTTTGCCTAATCTTAGTTGCTCCATTTCTAACTTCTGCAGAGTTTTGAAAGCTTCAGTGATAGTCATAACTTTACCAATATCATCAAAATCACTGACAATTACATGCTTATTATATTCTCGTTCCAAGATAGCTTGTTGTTGTTCAAAATAGCTTTGTAATTCAATAGTATTAACTGAATATTCGGTTGGTTCTGCCTTAACTTGTGGTGGAACAGCTTGCGCTACCGTTGTATTTATTATCGGTGTATTTGATTCTATAATCCCAACATAACGTTTTAATTGGAGAATTTCATTTTTAATGCTGTGTAATTCCTCCCGCATTTCAGTGTCAAAGCTTTTAGTATTTTGCGGTAAAGGAATACTTTCAAATTTAAACCGATAATAATGTGAAGCCCAATTTAGAACACTTCTAATAGATTTCTGTCCTAAAATAATATGTAATTCATCTGGAGTAAATAAAGTTTCTATATCATACTCTTGGGCTTTTAAATTTAAAATTTGCTTTAGCTGTCCGTCAGATAAATTATTTAACATTACTTCATATTGAGAAATCCGATCTATAACGGCTGCATTAAAAACTGTTTTAAAATGTTGCCAACGGTCTGGAAATAAATTAAGAATAATCAAACTATTAGGAGTATGAGTGAATATTTCTTTTACCGCTTCACCAAAATTAAGTAAGAGCTGTTCATGGTATTTTAAACCTTCCAACTGGTCAAACACAATTATCAACGGTTCATCCGCAATCGACAGCTTCCCAAACACACTGATAGCTTCTAAAGAAAATTCTTCTTGACTAATGTTTTCCCCCCAGTTTTCTAAATCAATTTTTTTCAACTCATTTGCTTCTAATTGATTGCCAGATAACCATTTTTTGACTGAGGCTCTTTTATACAAATCAGAATAACTACAAAATTTTATCAAACCTTTGACAATAGCAAGCGAATAGCCACCAAATCCATAAGTTCGGCCCCACCAATCAAGAGTGCTTTTTTCAATAAATTTCCAGTTTTTCCTTTTTTGGGCAGTACCTTCAGAACCAAATCTACTATATATATTTAATGGATCGTCTAACAAAGATTTTAAAATTGCTTCCGTACTTTTAGCTAAATTTGACCTTTTTTTCAATTCATTAATAATAATTTTAGAAAAACTTTGAGCCAGCAAATATTCTAACTGTGAATACTGACTATTAGGAATGATTTCGACAAATGATTCTAAAATTCGACTATAAATATGATGTAAAACCGATTTAGAATTATTGGGTTGTCTGATGAATAGTAACCGATTGTTATTTAAAGTTTCTTTAGCCAATCGCATCATCAAATGAGTTTTACCACTACCAGCTTCCCCAATAACTATAGTTCCCCGACTTTGATGGTTAGAATCATGTTTAATTTCAGTAATAATACTAGTTAAAACATTGAATTCTTTTTGATAAATTAATTTAAAATCAATATGTTGTTGGAATGGAGTGTCGACTCGACTAATTCCAAATGGATTAGGTTTGTCCACTACTGGATTAATTGCAGAAGTCATAGTCAGATATAGTTGCTGGGTAAATAGAGCATCATATTTAGCTCCATGGGCACAATTCTGATTAAACCGTTGTGAATCAACTTGTAAATTAAAATGTTTACTTAAATAATCTAATGAATAACCGGATAAATTAGGAAAATGGCGGATTGCAAATTCATAAGTACAAGCAAATTTTAATTCTATCCATTCTATTTCTGCTGCTACAAAGCTTTTTTGTAACACTTCAATATCATGTTCGGCATAGTGACAGATAATTAATTTTTCTTGAGCTAAGTGTATAAAATCTTCTATAATTTCTTTGATACTTTTAACATTGATTTTACGGCCTTCACTAGTTAATTCATCTTTGACAAATGCCTCGTATACAACTTTTCCAGCACTGTCAATTACCGCAAGTTCAGTTAATACATCTTTACCTTCGGTATCTATAACTATAAATTTTTTCATTTTATGGAGTTTATATACATTTTTTAGTTGATAAGAAAAAAATATATCAGCATTATAGCAATTCTTAATTATGAATGCTTAATTAAATTCGATATAAAAGGCAAAGTAAATATTTCAGAGCAGATAAAAATAAGACTAAATCATCGTTTGACAAAGGTAATCAAACATAATAATGATGGCAGTGAAAAAGTAGTTGACAACATGATTCTTATTACACCTATGAACAGTATATCTTCTGATTATTTAAGGACATTCCTTGATGCTATCGAGGAATGCCGCAACAGCATAAATACTACTGGTGCCGATGAAAAAATAGATGGCATAAATGTGTTAAATGAAACACAACAGCAACAACTAATTTTATCTCGCCTTGGTCAAGAAAAATATAGGAAGAAATTGCTAAAATACTGAAAAGGTTGTTCTGTTACTGGATTGACAACTGACAGTCTGCTAAGAGCATCGCACATAAAACCTTGGCGAGATTGCTCTGATGAAGAAAGACTTGATTTTAATAATGGTCTTTTGTTAATTCCTAACCTCGATGTGGCATTCGAACAGTATCTTATTTTTTTTGATGACAAAGGTAAGATTTTGATATCCAGACGATTAAATGAAACCAGCAAAAAAATTCTTGGAATAAATGATAGTATGTCTTTAAGAAAATTTACTCCACCTTTAATGCAATATATCATGGATCATAGAGAGTTTTTTGAAAGATACGACAGATAATGAAAACATACATGCTTAGTGGTTTATCAAAATTCAAGACTAGCAGAATTTTTAGGTGAAAATTTGCTCAGTAGTATTATACTTGTTCTTTAATAAATTATGTGGTACTTTTTAGGTTAAGTATTTTAAATACAAATTATTACTTTGGAAGATTTTATTAGAAGATTTTTTTATCTATTCAGAAGGTATTTTTACCACAGCTATTTTTTTAACAATGCTCTATACAAAAAATTAACACTTAAATTAGTATAAAATATATGAAAAAAGTACTAGTTTTAATACTATTAGGTTTAGGATTGGCTTGGGTAATTACTTACGATCATACTACTAAATCGGTAAATAAATCTGCTTCCAATAAAGTTATACCAGTAAAAATTGCTGAAATTCAACACGGTTCCATTGAATTAATACGTGAATTTACTGGTACTTTGGAAGCTAATTCCCAATTTATAGTGTCCCCAAGAATTAGCGGTAGAATCAAAAAATTGCAGGTAGATTTAGCCGATATGGTAAAGTCGGGACAGGTAGTAGTAGAATTAGATGATGCTGAGTATATTCAATCTGTTATCCAAGCCCAAGCCAATCTCGAAATTGCCAAAGCTGATCTGATTGAGGCAGAAAATCTCTTTATTATCAGCCAACGCAAGCTACGACGTATTGAGAAAATTCAAAAACGTGGATTAAGTTCCGAATCTCAATATGATGCTATTAAGTCCGAACAACTTACTCAACAAGCCCAAGTAGCAATAACTAAAGCTAAATTAACCCAAGCTGAAGCTATATTAAAAATAAGCCAGATTCAGCTTAGTTATACCAAAATCACCGTAGATTGGACTGGTGGTAATCTTTCAGTAGCAGAACGTTATGTGGATGTTGGTGCCAATATATCTGCCAATACACCTTTATTGCGTATGGTAGAGTTAAATCCTATCACCGCAGTATTTTTTGCCACCGAACGTGATTACGCTCTCTTACAACCCAAGCAGCTCGTTGCTATAACTACTGATGTTTATCCTGCTATAACCTTTCATGGCAATATTGAACGGATTGCTCCAGTATTTAACCAAAATACTCATCAAGCTCGAATTGAACTGCGTATAGTAAATCCTAAATTACGTTTAAAACCCGGTATGTTTGTGCATATTACGATTGTATTAGAAAAAATAGCAAACGCCACAATAATTCCAACCGCAGCTCTTACTACTCGCAATGAAAAATCGGGAGTATTTTTATTAGCAGCAGATGAAAAGTCAGTATTATGGCATGAAGTACAAACTGGAATTAAACAAGCTGAACGAGTACAAATAATAGGAGAAAAAATAACTGGTAAGGTAGTGATTTTGGGCCAACAATTGCTAGATAATGGTTCAAATATAACTTTATTTAAATAATAAACCATGAATTTAGCCAGTACAAGCGTACATCGTCCAGTATTTACTACTATGATGATGTTAATCGTAATAGTGTTAGGTAATATGGCACTTAGTCGGTTGCAAATTGATCTATTGCCTAATATAGAATTACCTACTTTAACGGTTCGAACTCAGTATCAAGGTGCCGATCCCATTGTCATGGAACGTCTAGTCACCCAAATTCTGGAAGAAATCATCGCTACAGTTCCCGGTGTAGTGGAAATGAGTTCAAAATCCTATGAAGGCAATAGTCGTATTACTATCACTTTTGGTTGGGGAGAGGATATTAACACTGCTGCACTGGATGTGTTAGCTACCATAGAAGATGAAATTAGTGAATTGCCAGATGATATTGTCAGACCACGAGTTAACAAGTTCGATATAAACAGCTTTCCAGTGGTATTATTGGGCATCTCTAGTAAGCTCGATCCAGTGGAACTCACTCAGTTGATAGAAGACCAAATTCGTTACCGGTTTAGCAGAATTCCCGGAGTCGCTCAAGTTGATCCTTGGGGCAGTTTTGATCGTGAAGTTAGAATTGAATTAGACCCCAACAAAGTAAATTCGTTAAATCTATCTTTAGCTGATATATTAAGTTCCATCCGCAATGCTAATTTAGACCTACCTGCTGGCAAGATCACACAAGGTCGTTATCAAGTAACTTTACGCACTCCAGCAGAGTTTGCTAATCTGCAACAAATACGCAATATCCCTATTGCCAACCGTGAAAATACCATTATAACTCTGGACCAAATAGCCAAAGTCAAAGATACTTATGCAAAACTCACTCGCATTATCCGTATCAATGGTGAACAAGGCATCCGTATCGCTATCCGTAAACAGTCTGATGCTAACACGGTAGAAGTTTCCAAACAGATATTGGCAGAAGTAGAAACCTTAAATCAAACTTTTCCCCAATTACAAATTGTCCCGGTGATAAATCAGGGTAATTTCATTGAACGCTCGATAGCTAATGTAGCTAAATCAATTCTTTATGGTGGTTCATTAGCAATCTTAATTTTGCTGTTTTTTCTACGTGATTTACGCAGTACTTTAGTTATTTCTACAGCTATTCCAATTTCCATATTTGCTACCTTTGCTTTGCTGTATTTTAATGGTTTTACGCTAAATTTAATGACTTTGGGCGGTTTAGCTTTAGGCATAGGAATGATGGTAGATAGTTCGGTGGTGGTGTTGGAAAATATTTTTCGCCGCCAGCAGGAACGTGGAGAAACCCCAATTATTGCCGCAATCTCTGGTACTAATGAAGTGACATCAGCAGTGATTGCAGGGACTATAACTACCTTAGTGATATTTCTCCCGTTAATTTTTATAACCGGCGTATCTGGTATTTTATTCCAAGAACTAGCTTATGTCATTATGTTTTCGTTATTCTGTGCATTATTAGTATCTCTTAGTTTAGTACCAATGTTAGCTTCCAAACTTATCAAAGGAACTAAAAAAAATACGAATAGCAGGATGGAAAATAGCTACTGTAATTTACTAAGTACGGCATTAAATAATCGTTGGTTTACCGTCATGGTAGCAATAATACTATTTTCCGCTTCTTTATTTCTGCTGCCAAAAATTGGCACTGAATTTATGCCACCCAGTGATGAAGGAGAGGTACGCATCAATGGTAATATGGAAGTTGGGATTCATTTGGATATAGTTAATCAACAGACTAAATTAATGGAAGCACTCGTTTATTCAGCAGTACCAGAAGCCATATCGTCAGTAACTTCAGTAACGGCTACAGGAACTCGTGGCAGTGCATCATCAGCTGGAAGAATGAGAATATCTCTATTACCAGCATCGGAACGACAACGTTCTAACACCCAAATTGCCCAAGATTTACGACACCATTTGGAAGGTAAAATTCCTGGTATGAAAATTCGGGTTAAAGCCCCACAAGGCCAATTTTTATTAGAACGAATACTGAAGGATGTAGAAGGTATAACGGTAGAAGTGCGTGGTTTTGATTTAACTATTTTAGCTAGTTTAGCCCAGCAAGTAGAAAATAATATTGCGGATATTCCCGGTATTACTGATATAGAAATAAGTCGTAAAGCTGGTATTCCACAGCAAAAAATTCATATCGATCGGGCTAAAATTGCTGACGTAGGATTAACCATACGTGATATAACTGAAACTATAGAAACGGCTGTGGCTGGTTCCAAAGCTGGAGAATATCGGGTAGATGGCAATTCTTATCGTATTTTTGTCCAATTAGAAGATGCTGAAAATCTGTCAATTGCTGACATTCTTGATTTAGCCTTACGCATTCCAAGCGGTGAACAGGTAACACTGCGCAATTTAGTTACTATCGAATCTGGTTATGGGCCGGTATCTATTGAACGTAAAAATCAGCAACGGCTAGTAAAAGTAACTGCTAATGTATTTGGGCGTGATTTAGGTTCAGTAGCTACTGATATTAAAACTCGTTTGGCACAAATTCCCCGTCCATCTGGTTATGATTTACTGATTGCTGGTCAATTTGAGAAACAACAGGAAGCTTTTCAGGAATTAATGGTATCTCTCATTTTAGCTTTATTATTAGTATATATGGTACTTGCTTCTCAATATGAATCTTTACGTGATCCGTTGATAGTAATGCTGTCAGTCCCTTTAGCAGCAGTGGGAGTATTAGTAACCTTATTTTTGACTGATACTACTCTTAACTTGCAATCTGCTATCGGCTGTATAATGTTGGGTGGGATAGTAGTAAATAATGCTATTTTATTGGTAGATCAAGCAAGTAAATTGCGTCACACTGGTATGGAAACTAATCTTGCACTAATTGAGGCTGGTCGCCGCCGTTTACGGCCAATTTTAATGACCACCTTGACAACTATTCTTGCCTTACTACCATTAGCTTTTGGAGTTGGTGAAGGTGCTGATGCTCAAGCTCCATTAGCCAGAACTGTAGTTGGTGGTCTATTCGGTTCTACTTTAATTACTTTATTGTTGATTCCAGTAGTATATTCATTATTTTATCCTAAGCAGAAATTAATAATTTTGGAATCTAAATCTTAACTCTTTAAGGTTTTATAGCAATTCTCAATTATGAATGCTTGATATTTATATAGAATTTCATTAAGAATTAAGAATTGCTATTAAAATTACTGCCGCAAATCCTTAATTACTCGCATAACTTCTAAATCGTCTTCAATTGTCTCAACGGTAAAACCTAGTTTTTTTACTAATGATAACATAGGCTTATTAACCGTTAATACCTCTCCTTCAAACTTAGAAATACCTTTATGCTTGGCTGATTGCATTAAAGCTCGCATAATTTTGAAACCAATGCCCATGCCATGATACTGATCGGAAACCACTAACGCAAAATCAGCCGAATTACCATCTGGATTCATGATATACCGCCCAACTCCCAGTTCTTCAGTTTCAGTCACCGCTACAAAAGCCATCTCTCGGTCATAATCAATTTGGGTGAAACGGACAATCATTTCTGGAGTGATTTCTTGCAATGTCTGCATAAACCGAAAATATTTACTACGTTCTGATAAATTATGAATAAAATTCTTTTCTATATCAGCATCTTCAGGACGAATTGGCCGAATAATAATTTCTGTACCATTGGGTAGTTGCCAATGACTAATAAGTTCATGCGGATATGGATGGATTGCCATATGTGAGTAAGGTATAAGCTGGTGTGAAATTTGGACTCTAATCCGAGCATCCACCGCCATAACTCCTCTATGATCTGCAATCAAAGGATTAATATCTAATTCAACTATTTCCGATAGTTCGCTAACCATCGTTGACACGTTCAACAAAGTATTAATTAAAGCCTGACAGTTAATTTCTGGTAATTGGCGGAATTTACGTAAATATTTAGCAGCTTTAGTTTTAGAAATCATCTGCTTAACCATATATTCATTCAATGGTGGCAACGCAACCGCTTTATCTTGTAAAACTTCTACCATCGTGCCGCCCAGCCCAAAACTAATTGCTGGCCCAAACACTGGGTCTCGAATCACTCCTATCATTAATTCACGGCCACTATAAGAATGATACATTGGCTCAACAGTCATAATCACTTTATCAATATCAGTATGATTTTTTTTGATAAGTCTTTCCATTTCATGAAAATGATGAGCTATTTCTTGCACACTATTAATATTTAATTTAACTCCACCCACATCAGATTTATGACTAAATTCAACCATATTTAACTTTAATACTACTGGAAAGCCCATAGTCTCAGCCGAAATCATAGCTTCCTCAGCACTAGCAACTTTTATAGTTTGAGTAACTGGAATATTAAACGCTGCTAGAATGGCTTTCGATTCTTGAGTCGTAAGTATTTGTCTACCTTCAGATAATATTCGTTCAATAATTAATAAAGCCCCTTTAATATCAGGATGGGCATGTTCTTCTATAGGTGAGGGAATTTGTTTTAGAAGTTTCTGATTTTGATGATATTTAGTTAAAAAAGAAAACGCATCAACTGCTACTTCTGGAGTGCTAAAATGAGCCACCCTACTTTTAGCAAATAAATCTCGCCCGGCCTGCACTCTATCGCCACCAGTCCAAGAAGCTAACACTGGTTTAGAACTATGTTTAGCACCATCAATAATAAACTCAGCTACTAGAGTTGGGTTAGTCATTGCTTGTGGAGTAAGGATAGTCAACACGCCGTCAATATTCTTATCTTCCAAACAAATTTCTAATGCCTGTTTATAACGCTCTGGGGTTGCATCTCCCAAAATATCCACTGGATTAGCATGGGACCAAAAAGCTGGTAATACCTGATTTAATGATTCTATTGTTGTTGTACTCAATTCGGTTAATTGGATACCGACTTCTTCCGCCCGATCGGTACTCATTACGCCTGGCCCACCGGCATTAGTTATGATGGCTAACCGATTGTGTTTTACTACATAGTCATTGGCCAACACTCGGGCGGCAGAAAATAATTGGGCGATGCTGTAAGCTCTAACTACTCCAGCCCTTTCAATGGCAGCTTCAAACACGTCATCACCACCAATCATAGCTCCAGTATGCGACATAGCAGCTTTGCAACCAGTTTCATAGCGGCCAGATTTAATCAAAATTACTGGTTTTAATCGAGCCGCCGCTTTCAAGCCGCTTAAAAACCGCCGAGCATCACTGATTCCCTCAACATACAATAAAATTCCGGTAGTTTTACCATCCATTGCCAGAAAGTCTAAAATTTCCCCAAAATCAATATCAGCTCCAGCTCCCATCGATACAATGGTGGAAAAACCTATGGCTTGCGATTGAGCCCAGTCGATAATAGCAGTACAGACCGCTCCAGATTGGGATACCAGAGCCAAATGTCCGGTTGGAATGGTGCCATAACCAAAGGTGGCATTAATATGTTCGCTGGGGCGTATAACTCCCAAGCAATTGGGGCCAATGATACGAATATTGTAACGGTGAGCAATATCTAATACTTCTTGCTGTAATCGTTTACCAGTGTCGCCAAGTTCACCAAATCCTGCTGTGATAATAATAATAGAATCAACGCCTTTTTCGCCACATTGCCGCACGATACTGGGAACGGTTGGAGCTGGTGTAGCAATTACCACTAGTTCTAAAACATCTGGAATGGAATCGATATTAGGGTAGGATTTAATTCCAAGTAATTCTTCATGTTTTGGATTTACTGGATATAGTCTACCTTGAAATCCAGCTTCTTGCATGTTTAGAAGTAGACGATATCCAACGCTGTCTTCTCGTTCGGAGGCTCCAACGATGGCAACTGATTTGGGGGCAAAAAAACGGTTTAGGTAATGGGGACCCATTTTGGATAATTCCTTTAGTTTGAATATATAAGTTATAGAGCTTTATTCATTCATTACCATGTATTTCAAGGTTTATTATTATATTTCTTTTTGGGGTTAGTATGAGAGATAGTATTTCTCTAATGGATGAGACTCAAAAATATCATTTAGCTATTGTAAAATAGTAATTAAATTAGTTCACACTGCATGAACCAGTTCGTAGCTGCACACATTTCAAATAGTGTATTTCCATAGTGTCTTTCACCGTCGGACAGGTAACATCCTTGATTGATGTAGTCAACACCCAATTCTTGGAACATCTGAGCATTTACCACATGGTCAATGATAAATCGGCTTACTCGTTCCATTACAATTGCTGTCCATTCTTCAGAATCTGACGGCTTGCATCGTTCTCCTACAACTGTAATAGTTCATCGCTTTAATTTAATAATTAGATTAGAATTATACCAAACATTTTACTAAATATAAGTTTTAAAACCAATTCCCAATTAAAATAAAAGCTGCCCAATATATAGGTTCTTTATATACTGGCTTTTTTTTCCACATTTCCATTTGAGCTTGCTGTAAAGCTTCAGCTTTCGATGGATATTGTAATAAT
>DAOUSR010000146.1 GCA_030627125.1 Thioploca sp. | reverse complement strand
GTATCCTAAAAACTAAAATGGGTAAAGTTGTGAAACTATATAATTTAGAACATCTTTATCCTAACGCTTTAAATTTATAGGACATATAGCAATTCTTAATTATGAATTCTTAATTAATTTCAATATAAATATCAGTCATTTAATTCGTATAAATATATTATATTCAATTGGGAAATGCTATAATAATACAAAATCATTTTTATCGGAATCAGGATTATAGTTAATGCTTAAATTTTGATTCTGACAGTTTAAAATCTTACATAAACAACCCTTCCACAGAGCATCATTCTCAACTTAAATCATAACTGCCCAAGCTCCCTTATCATTTGAGAGCATTCCCAAAATTTCATAAGCCAAGAGGTTTTTTTGCAGCTATATCAATCTAGTCCAGAACATGCTCGTTGTATCCAAATGAAAGCTGAAGGTGCGTTTGGGAAAGGAGTGGTTGGGGACAAAGCGGAGATTATAGAAGAACTATGTCCTACTGGCAGTGCAGATTTATTCACTAAGCTGGATATGGATTTAAGCACCTTTGGCAATGCGTTTATGGAGGTGGTGCGAGATGGTTCGGGTCAGATTATTAATTTAGATTATTTACCAGCAGTCACCATGTATCGCAAGGAT
Organism: Thioploca sp.; assembly: GCA_030627125.1. GTDB lineage: Bacteria > Pseudomonadota > Gammaproteobacteria > Beggiatoales > Beggiatoaceae > DRQV01. The sequence goes on along the minus strand of DAOUSR010000146.1, from coordinate 7,855 downwards.
AATTTGACTGATTATGTACAGATTATTTACTTGCCAAATGGATTGGAACAGGATAACCATTTTCAAGCCAATGAGGTAGTGTTTTTTAAACAACACGATCCGGCGGCCCAATATTATGGTTTCCCAATGTGGCGGGCTGGGCCGGAATGATTGAATTGATTGATGCTGCGGTGAAATGGAATAAAACTTTCTTTCATAATAATGCTATGCCCTCGTATGCGGTTATTACTAAAGGTGAACCACTGACTGAAGAACAGAAAGCAGTTGGTAGAGAATTTTTTGCTAATAATTTTAAAGGGCCAGACAATAGCATGAAAACCCTTATGTCTCATCAAAGTAGTGCAGAAAGCGAGATTAAATTTGAGAAGCTGACTGACTCTAATAAGGATGGGGGATTTTCTAAAACTACTTGATTCTGCTAAGGAAAGAATTTCTATAGCTTTTCAGAAAAAGATATTGGTATTTTGAAAAAAGAATGTTAATATTCGTAAAAAAATCTAATCATTAAAAAAGAGGAATAAAAATGTTATATTTTCATTTAATTTTAAACAAAAAGCAAAAAAAATAATTAAATACTTAGAACTAGCTAGCTGTAAAGGAAATTTAATAGTAGTTAATAGAATATTGTCTATATTAGCTTATGCGGAACATAAGAATAGTGTAGAAGACATTGCGAAGATATTACACGTTAGTACAGAGTTTGTCCGTGTATGGGTAATACATGCAAGGTGGCATAAAGTTGATAATGCTTTGATTAATTTTGCCAACAAAGGTAAAAAATTATTATCTGTTTTTAATTTCTATAAAAAATTGAAGCTTGTGTAACTCTTTCAAATTATTCCAATATCTTTTTCTGAAAAGCTATAGGTTAGAACACTACCGCATTTTTTAACACTTTAAATACTTTTGGAGTAATTATTATGTTATTTGGTAATTATAGCAAAATTCGTGCTATTTGCAATAATGAGTCGTTTAGGTGGCTTGGTAATCGGCTATCGGCTGTTTTTTTTAATATTGGCGTTATCTAGTTTTGCTTATGCAGTGTCTATGACTACTAGTTATCAGGGTTATTTGGAAGATGCTGTTGGTGAACCATTAAGTTCTACTGTTGATATGAGTTTTGCATGATGAGGCTGGAATTAGTTTGTGGAGTGAAAGTCATCCGCAGGTGATGGTGAATGATGGTGTATTTAGTTTGATTATAGGTAGTAGCACTCCGTTTGATGGTATTGATTTTGATGGTAGGCGTTTTCTTGGGATTAGTCTTGGTGGTGATTCTGAGATGGTTCCTCGACAGGAGTTGGGTAGTTCTTTTTTTGCGATGCGGGCTGGGGTTGCTGATATGGTGAAGGCGGCTTCGGTGGATAGTGAAGCTATTGCTGATAGTGCGATCACTTCTGATAAGATGGCTGCTGGTGTGACTATTACTGCTGAGGAGCGGTCGAAGTTAGAGGGTTTGGTATCGGATTGAACGGGAAATAGTGGTAGTCCTACTTTTCGTAATGTCACTGTTCAGGAGCAAATGAGTGTTAAAAATCGTATTAAAGTGGGTGAAAATTCGCTTTATCTAGGACAATCGCAAACTGGTACTGATAATAGTATTTACACTGATGGTGGGCATTTGGTTATTCAAAATAATGATAAAAATGTAGGAATTGGTAAAGATGATCCAAAGGCCAAGTTGGATGTTAAGGGTGTAGTAAGAGTTTCACCTCATATTCTATCAGAAGCAGACCTTTACGAAGGATTACTTTTGAACTATGAAACTAGTTTTGGTAAAGGAGCAGATATTCTCTCTACACAGGGTGGCTTTTCGTTCAACAAATTAGCCATTAATGGTAATCCTATAACAATCAATGCCAAATCTCAACAAAATGTCGGCATTGGCACAGACAATCCAAAGAACAAGTGAGATGTTGCCGGTTCTGTTGCTATTGGTTCTGCTTATGCTGGAGAAAAGACTGCACCTAATAATGGTTTGCTTGTGGAAGGAAATGTTGGTATTGGTACAGCAAATCCTAGTTGTAAACTCCAAGTTAAGGGTAAACTTTGTGCAGACTCTATCCAGACAAGTGGAGAAATCTATGAAAAAATTTGGTATTCCAATAAATTTGTTTGGGATCAACATGACAATTCTTCTTCTAAGAAAATGATACACAGTAGTAAAGGTGTTTGTTTTTTGACGTACATACGTGGTAAATTTGAAGGTTGGGAAGAGTATGCGTATGTAAACATAAAGTCAGATGGCTACTCGTATTTGAAAGGGCATTCAAATCAGAGCGCTGTTAGAGCAGAAGCAATATGTATTGGTTCACCTGACTAAAAACCATCGTCTGCCAAGACCATCCAGAGGAAACTATTTGTCAGCAAGCTGTCTGAATCATAAGAGTACATCGAATTCACGAAATAAACGAATAAGGCAAAACAATTCTTGGTTAATAGAAATGGATACTTTAAAATTAGCTTTGAAATTTTCTTGACAATTAATCAATTATTTTAATTCGTTTATTTCGTAAATTCGTTGTACTCATTGACAGAATTAAAAACATTTGAAATCATCTGAACCAATTTCTAACATAACTGCTCGAATTGTCACTAACTTAATAGAAAGCCTTGCCATTCATCCCGAAACTAACATGATTTATGCAGCTTCTGGTGACAATACAGAACAAAAAGGTCATTTATATTTGGTTGATGGTAAAACTGGAGAATTATTCCCAATTGGTAGCACTGGCTTCAAAGAGATCGAAGACCTAGCATTTGATTCCAATGGTACATTATGGGCATGGGCAAAAGGTGATGGCTTGATAATAATTGATCCAACAACTGGAATTGGTACTTTAATGTTAGTTTCCAACGTATCAGTAGAAGGCTTAACCCTAAGTAAAGAACCATATCAAACCATTTTCTACGATTCTGTTAATACCGAACTTTGGAGCTACGACATGAATGCTAATAAGCTAGAAGTCTCTTGCACTAACTTATTTGGTGAAACAGAAGCTCTTGAAATGATGTCAGATGGTCAATTACTAGTTGGAACTCACAACGTAGCATTTGGTTTGCACGCTTTTAATCCACAAACCTGTCAAATAATTATGGCAGATGCAACTTTATCTAATAAGTTCAAAGATGTGGAAGGAATAGCATTACCAATTGCAGCTTGTAGTGTATGTGGAGATGGAACTATTCAAACCAATGAACAATGTGATGATGGCAATGCAATAGGGGATTGATTCTCAATGTCTTATTGAGTAATTATTCTTAGGTCAAGTCAGAGAATCTTAACCCAACATATATTTGGATAGTTTAAAATGTTGGGTTAAGTTATCAACAGAATCTGTTATAGTTAGAAATACTTATCTGATTTTAATCGTTATAAATAATCAGTGAAGATGGCTGTGATGCAAGCAGTCATAATTAAGAATTGCTATACATCATGCTTGCACGATGCCAATTTAAGTGAGATAATTCTTGCTTGATAATAAATTTAGCTGTTATAAAAAAATGCAACCACCAGAACTACTTTCACCAGCCGGTACCTTAAAAAATATGCGTTATGCTTTTGCTTATGGAGCTGACGCAGTATATGCCGGACAACCTCGCTATAGTCTTCGAGTACGGCAAAATGACTTCGATAAACTAGATAATTTAGCTCAGGGTATTACAGAAGCACATGCTCAAGGTAAAAAATTTTATGTAGCTTGTAACTTACTGCCACATAACGCTAAATTAAAAACTTTTATTAATGACATGATTCCCATAATCGAAATGATGCCAGATGCACTAATTATGGCAGACCCTGGCTTAATCATGCTAGTGCAAGAACGCTGGCCGCAACAAGATATTCACTTATCAGTTCAAGCTAATACGATGAATTATGCTACCGTAAAGTTCTGGCAAAATTTAGGTTTAACTCGTATTATTCTGTCCAGAGAGCTATCATTAGAAGATATTGCCGAAATTCGCCAACAATGTCCAGATATGGAATTGGAAGTATTCGTACATGGCTCGTTATGTATTGCTTATTCAGGTCGTTGTTTATTATCCGGTTATATAAATCATCGGGATGCCAACCAAGGTTCTTGTACTAATGCTTGTCGATGGAATTATAAACTCCACGCTGCCAAAGAAGATGAAGTTGGAATTCATTTATTAGAAGAAAAAGATCGGCCGGGTCAATACTTACCAATTTTTGAAGATGAAAATGGTACTTATATCATGAATTCTAAAGATTTACGTGCTGTGCAACATATAAAAACCTTAATGAAAATGGGTATCAATTCAGTAAAAATTGAAGGCCGGACTAAATCTTATTATTACGTGGCTCGAACTGCTCAAATTTATCGAAAAGCGATCGATGACATTATTGCTAATAAAGATTTTGATGTGAAATTATTTCAGGATTTGGATAATTTAGCCAATAGAGGTTACACTGAAGGCTTTTATCGTCGCCATGTGCCAGAGGAACTTCAAAACTACCTATCCAATAATTCCGTCCATAATCAACAGCAATTTGTTGGTGAAGTTTTAGGTTATACTGGAGAATTATTAGATATTGAAGTAAAAAATCACTTTGAACGTGGAGATAATTTAGAACTTATATTACCACAAGGAAATCAACGTTTTAAATTAGCACAACTGGAAGATAAATATGGCAATAATATAGAAGTTGCTCCCGGCTCAGGACATACTGTACGAATCCGTCCTCCCGTCCCAATAGAAACCACTTATGGATTATTGGCAAAGGATATAGGGTAAAATTTATACGAATTAAGAAGTTGATATTTATATCGAATTTAATTAAGAATTACCTAAAAATTTCCTCAAAAAATTATGACCACTAACCGCCAAGATTTTAATAAATGCACCGCATTAGTTTTACAGTTACTATATAAAAAATTTCCCAATGAAGTTGATATTATCATAGAAGATTTGACTGGTGATGGCGAATTAAATGATAATTATTTTGCAACCATGCGTTTTTTACGTCGAGAAAATTTACTGTACTATCAAGAGTTAGATTTTAGTAATTTCAAAAGAACTATATTGACAGCCAAAGGTTTAAGTATATTAGATACTACTCCTGATAATATTGATATAAATTTAGCTCAACAACTTATTGATTCTAATGAAGAAGACATAATTAAAACCATAATAAAACTAGCAGCTTAAACTCATGCAAACTTATCAACGAGATTTTTTAGAATTTGCCATTCAGCAACAAGTATTACGTTTTGGTAATTTCACTTTAAAATCAGGACGTATCAGCCCGTATTTTTTTAACATTGGATTATTTAATACTGGTGATGCCCTTGCCCAATTGGGACGTTTTTATGCCCAAGCTATTTGTAATAATAATTCTGATTTCGACATGTTATTTGGTCCAGCTTACAAAGGAATTCCAATAGTTACCACAACTGCTATTGCATTATCTGAATACCATCAAATACATACTCCCTATTGCTTTAACCGGAAAGAAGTCAAAGATCATGGCGAAGGCGGCGAAGTTGTCGGTAGTCCTTTAAAAGGCAAGGTTTTATTAATTGACGATGTCATAAGTGCTGGAACTGCAATTCGGGAAGCAATGCAGATTATTAAAAAAAATGGAGCAGAATTGATAGGAATAGTAGTTGCTTTAAATCGTCAAGAACGTGGCAAGACTAAGATTTCAGCAATCCAAGAGATTGAACAAAGTCATGGAATTAAAGTAACCAGTATTGTAACTTTAGATAATCTGATGACTTTTTTGGACCAATATGATCCAGCCGTACTAGCAAAAATTAAAGAATATCGGCTAAAATATGGTGATTGATATGCAAAATATACCTTTTATTCAACAACTTCCGACTTTAATCGCTAATCAAATTGCGGCAGGTGAAGTGGTGGAACGCCCAGCTTCGGTGGTGAAGGAATTATTGGAAAATAGCATAGATGCTAATGCGGATAATATTGAAATTGAGATTGAACAGGGTGGAATTGCTCTTATACGAGTGCGTGATAATGGATTTGGCATTCGTCATACTGAATTGTCTTCAGCATTAAATCGTCATTCCACTAGCAAAATTAAAGATTTAGATGATTTAGAACATATTAGTAGCCTTGGTTTTCGTGGGGAAGCTTTGGCTAGTATAGCTTCTATTTCTCGGCTGATATTAAGTTCTCATTTTCATAATGATGATAAAGGTTATTGTATTCGTTTACATAGTATAAATACTTTGTTAACTCCTGAACCAGTAGCTCATCCAATCGGAACTACGATGGAAATTCGTGATTTATTTTATAATACTCCAGCTCGGCGAAAATTCCTGCGTACGGATAAAACGGAATTTAATCATATTAATGAAACTGTTAAACGTTTAGCATTGAGCCGCTTTGATATTAGTTTTAAGTTGACGCATAATCGCAAACCATTAATGACTCTGAAAGCAGTAGCTACTGAAGCAGAACAGTTACAAAGAGTTGCAGTGTTATGTAGCCCAGAATTTGTCGAGCATGTATTGAGGATTGATAGAGATGCTGGAGAAATAAAGCTATCGGGCTGGATTACCCAACCAACTTATTCTCGTGGTCAGCCAGATATGCAATATTTTTTTATTAATGGGCGGATTATTCGGGACAAGTTGATAAACCATGCGATACGGCAAGCCTATGAAGATGTTCTATATTCTGGCCGTCATCCTAGTTATGTATTATATTTAACGATTGATCCAAGTGAAATAGATGTTAATGTTCACCCAACTAAAAATGAAGTAAGATTTGTGCAAACTGGATTAGTTCATGGTTTTTTAGTAGCTACCTTGCAGGATTATTTAGCTGAAACTTCTCCTAATTATTTAACTTCTCCTAGTAGTTTAAATGAATCATCATCTTTTCCAGCAAAATCATCATCTACATTTAAATCTTCCAATCCATTTAATTCCTTTCCATCTAGTCCAGCCAGTGCCGAAATTAATGAAACTGCTCAAATTTACCAAGCGTTAAAACCAGAACAATTTTCTAGTGAACCTGCTGAAATTCCACCTTTAGGTTATGCACTAGCTCAATTACATGGGATTTATATTTTGGCTGAAAATGCTATTGGATTAATACTGGTGGATATGCACGCTGCCCATGAACGAATTACTTATGAACAGTTGAAAACAGCTTGGCAATTGCAAGAAATTAATGCTCAGGTTTTATTAATCCCAATTACGGTAGCAGTTAGTGAAAGTGAGGCGGAACAGGCGGAACAGCATTTTGCATTGTTTGAGCAGTTAGGATTTGAGATAAGTCGAGCGGGGCCAGAAGCATTAGCGGTACGTCAAGTACCTACTTTATTGGCGGATATGGATATAGCGAAATTAATTTGTGATGTGTTAGCGGATTTATCTCAGTTTGAGACTAGCTCTCGGTTGCAAGAACATGAATTAGAAATTTTAGCCACTTCGGCTTGTCATAATTCGGTGCGAGCTAATCGCCATTTGACTATCAACGAAATGAATGCTTTGTTGCGAGATATGGAAATTACTGAACGCAGTAATCAATGTAATCATGGTCGCCCAACTTGGATTCAGTTGGATTTGAAGGAATTGGATAACTTGTTTTTGCGTGGTAGGTAAATTCTATTGATTGCTCCAGCGTAATGATTTGTAGGGGGTAATTCCTTGTGGTTACCCTACCTTTAAATTAATGACAGAATTTTATTTGTCAAATTGTCTGAATTAGGATTTTTAAGATTTAAGGATGAACAGGATTTTAAACTAAATGATTTTGATTTAATCCTGTCTATCCTTTAATCCTGCATAATCTTGTTCAAAAATTGCTACAGAATTATCAAAACAACCAACATTATACAGTGTAGTAACCTGTCCAATTT
>DAOUSR010000199.1 GCA_030627125.1 Thioploca sp. | reverse complement strand
TGTTCTTTAGCAAAATTATCCGCTAAATTACTTACGGTTGCTTTGAATTGAGAAAATTGGAACATAGCCATCCCGCCAACTATCCCGGTTAGAGCTAGAATAATAAAAAACCCAGATAATATCTTGGTACCAACTTTAAGATTGTTAAAAAAATTCATAGTTAAATTTGCTCTTGAGTGAATGGAAAAATTATAAAAGTTAATGAAAATAGTACACATACTTCACCAACCCTAATATAATATTTACCAATTGAATGGATACTGATTATGTGAATTAATTATTTTATATTTATAATGAATTTCAATAAGAAACGAAGTTATAGATACTCTGTTACTTGTTAAGCTAAATAATTGAAAAAAAATCCAAATCGTTAATACTACCTCTAATAGTATTTAAGAGGAAAGCACATTAAACAACGATTTGGATAATAATATATCAACCCAGCAATACAGCTAATTATGAGGAACTTTCTGCTACAAAAAGTAAATTTGTTTAAATTATAATAAATTATTTTTTCTGTAAAATAGACATTAATTTATCTACAATATTTTGTAAAGGAAGTATATGATCTATCCCACCATGTTTGACTGCTTCACCCGGCATACCCCATACTACACTGGTCTTTTCATCTTGGGCTATTGTCACTGCACCAGCATCGTGCATTTCTTTAATTCCTCTAGCTCCATCATCGCCCATACCAGTTAAAATTACTCCAATTGCATTTGGTCCCACATTTTGAGCTACGGAACGAAACAATACATCAACCGAAGGACGATGCCTATTTACCGGTTCTCCTTGATTTAAAGAGCAAATATAACGAGCTCCATATCGTTTTACCAACAAATGTGAATCACCCGGAGCAATATAAACATGACCCGGCAAAATAACTTGTTTATCTTTGGTTTCATACACTGTCATAGCAGAAAGTTGATTCATGCGTACGGCAAATGAACGGCTAAAATTTACTGGAATATGTTGACTAATCACAATGCCAGCCGTATCAGGCGGTATCTGAGTTAATAAAGCTCTAATTGCTTCAGTACCACCAGTGGAAGCTCCAATAGCAATGATTTTTCCTGTAGTTTCAAACCGTTGCTGTAGAGAAGTATTTTTAATAATTACATCGGCTGTATGCTTAGGAGTAATAGTAAGCTTCTTGAGGACAGTTCTGGAATGGACTTTAACTCTAGCTGCTACTCTAAGTTTAGTAATAATTTCTTCAGCGTAATTTTCAAAAGTATTGGAAATGTCAAGTTGCGGTTTAGCAATAAAATCTATCGCTCCGTATTCCAAAGCTTGTAAAGTAATATCGGCACCTTTTTCGGTTAAAGCTGATATCATAATAACTGGCATCGGGCGTAATCGCATCAAATTACTGAGAAAAACCAGACCATCCATCCGTGGCATTTCTATATCTAAAGTTAAAACGTCCGGGTTTAATTGTTTAATCTTTCTCCTAGCAATATATGGATCGCCAGCAGTACCTACAACTTCCATGTCATAAGCTGAGTTAATTATCTTTGTTAACATTTGCCGAATTAAGGCAGAGTCATCAATTATTAATACTTTGGTTTTTGACAAATGTTTATCTCCTAAAACAAATCAACATCACCAGCAATAGGCTGACTCTCCAAACTGCGTTTATATTCTGTTTCACGCTTAATTATTATTTGTTCGGTAGCACGTAATTTTTTAACCCGAGCTAAACCTGTATTAGGAAAAAATAGGATTTTACGTGGATAAATGTTACCAAGGTCTTCAGCTAATAGCTTTAAACCTTCCGTTTTTATGTAATTTTTGACAAATTCAATATTTTGTTCGCCTACATTACCTATATTTTTCATTATACTACCCCCCCCAAATAACTTTACCTCAAGGTTTTCTCTTTGACCACCATGCTTTAAAATTTCGTTGATTAAATATTCCATCGCAACGCTGCCATAACGACAGGCGGCACTGGCACGAGTATGTTCCCATTTATCACTCGTAATATGCGGCAACATAAAATGGTTCATACCACCAATTCCAATTACTTTATCACGAATGCAAGCTGCCACACAGGAACCAACCACGGTCATTAAAATTTCATTATGGTAAGTGACATAATATTCACCAGGTAAAATTTTAGCAACATACCCACTATTATGGTAATCCCAATAACGTTTAATATGTTTATAACCTGGCAAGGCACATGGTGGATTTATTGACATTTCACATATACCGTTTGTTTTAACAAGCGAAAACGGATAGTTAATTGAAATAAATTTTCAGAGTGACCGATCAATAAATAACCATTATCATCAAGAAGGTTGGCAAATCGATCAAATAAAATCTTTTGAGTGGATTTGTCAAAGTAAATTACCACATTACGGCAAAAAATAATATCAAACGGGCCTCGCATCGGCCATTTGTGCATTAAATTAAGGTGTTTAAAAGTAATCAAAGAACGTAATTCTGAATTAACTTGTAGTTGTCCAGTTGCTGGAATAGTCCTAAACCAATTTTTTAAACGGGTTTTAGATATTTTTTGCACTTGTTCTGGAGTATAAATTCCTAGTTTACCAGTTGCAACTACTGATGAATCTAGGTCAGTAGCAAGAATTTTAACATCCCAACCACTTGGCATAATTTCTTTAATTACCATCGCAATTGAATATGCTTCTTCTCCGCTAGCACAACCAGCTGACCAAATCCGAATTTTCCTAGAAGCAGAATTTTTAGCTAATAAACGTGGTATCAATACTTGTTCTAATAAAGTAAAATGATGTGCTTCACGAAAAAAAGCTGTAAGATTGGTGGTAATAGCATTGATAAAATTAACTATTTCTTCTTCATCTGATTTTAATAGTTCATAGTAACTAGCAAAACTATTCAAATGCAAAGAACGCAAACGCCTAGACAAACGGCTGTAAAGCATTTCTTGCTTATGATCAGATAATTTAATACCGGTATGTTCATTTACTAATTGACGTAGTTTATCAAAATCATGTTTAGTAAAATGAAATTCTCGTTCATCCATTTAAATTACTCATATAAATCAATTAGGCCTCTTGAGTTGGTAGGTAAACCAATTGCCGCTGATAGTCCTAATAATTGAGCTATATTACTTAGTTCAGGCGATGGTTCAACCCATGCAACAGTAACTTCAGGATTATTGGTAAAAGCTAACAATAACTGAAAAGCGGCAGTATCTATTCGCTCAACTTTATCTCCTAATATCTGAACTCTACAATCTTTATATTCATCAAGCTGGGTTTTTAAATCATCTAGTTGCGGTATAGTTATAATTGCTTCTAGTTCAAATTTAATCCATTCGCTTTTAAAATTATTTGCTAACGATTCTTCAACAGTATTAGTAGCAAATTGATATGAATTTTCTATAGTTTCATCTGGAGTATTCATTAATTTATTCCTAAATAAGTAGTGGAGTCCAAAATTTATCTTGGATAAGGTTTGTAATTTATGGTTATTTTTCCATTGTTTGTTAGAACTACAATTTTAACACAACCATCTTTTTACCTATTTTTTATCTGAGTTTATGGTAAAGGTATTAAACTAGGTCGACCACATTATTAAAATTAATTAAAAATTAAGCATTCATAATTAAAAATTGCTATAAATTCTAATTCAGACCTAATTTTACCCGCCACCACAGCTTTTTATAGTATATAATATCTCATTTAACATTACACCCTAATTCAGGTTTCAATTATATGAGCGATATAAAAAAAGTTGTACTGGCTTATTCTGGTGGTTTAGATACCTCTATTATCCTTAAATGGCTACAAGATGAATATCAGTGTGAGATTGTCACGTTTACTGCTGATATTGGCCAAGGAGAAGAATTAGAACCAGCCCGTAGCAAAGCTAAAGCAGCTGGAATTAAAGAAATTTATATTGAAGATTTGCGTGAGGAATTCGTTCAGGATTATGTATTTCCTATGTTTCGGGCAAATACTATCTATGAAGGTGAATATTTACTTGGCACTTCCATAGCCAGACCTTTGATTGCTAAACATTTAATTGATATTGCTAATAAAACTGGAGCCGAAGCTATTTCGCATGGTGCCACCGGCAAAGGAAATGACCAAGTTCGTTTTGAACTAGGAGCTTATGCTTTAAAACCAGATATTAAAGTAATAGCTCCTTGGCGGGAATGGGATTTGAACTCTCGGCAAAAATTGCTAGATTATGCAGAACAACACGGTATTCCGATTGAAATGAAACGAGGTAAAAAATCGCCTTATTCAATGGATGCTAATCTACTGCATATTTCCTATGAAGGTGATGTTTTGGAAGAGCCTTGGAATGAGCCAGAAGAAGATATGTGGCGTTGGACGGTGTCTCCGCAAGCAGCTCCAGAACAATCAACAACTTTAGAATTAGAATTCAGTAAAGGTGATATTGTTGCAATCAATGAACAAAAAATGTCACCAGCAGAAGTGTTAGCTTACCTAAATAAAGTGGCTGGAGCAAATGGAGTTGGGCGATTGGATTTGGTGGAAAATCGTTATGTTGGTATGAAATCTCGTGGCTGTTATGAAACTCCTGGCGGCACTGTAATGCTAAAAGCTCATCGAGCTATTGAATCTCTAACTTTAGACCGTGAAGTAGCTCATCTCAAAGATGACTTAATGCCCCGCTATGCCAGTTTGATTTATAACGGTTATTGGTGGAGTCCAGAACGGAAATTGCTACAGGAAATGATTGATTCTTCACAGATTAATGTGAATGGTAAAGTACGGCTAAAACTATATAAAGGCAATGTTATTATCACTGGTCGTAGTTCTGCCGATAGTTTGTTTGATACTAGTATTGCTACCTTTGAAGATGATGCAGGAAGTTATAATCAAAAAGATGCGGAAGGTTTTATTAAATTAAATGCTTTACGCTTACGAATAGCTGCATCGAAAAGATAAATATCCATATCATTTATTATAGTATAAATAGATTGTTCTTGATATATATTATTTTTAAATGTTACAATGGTTTTTTTCAATCTAAATTAACTATAAGGAACGCAATGAAAAATATTATTTTTACTTGTATGATTGCAGCATTTGCTATGCAGTTTGCTCAAGCTACAACAATTTGTGATGCTAAAACCTCATTGAATGATGCTCGTATAAATTTAGTAGGAATGGTTGGTATTTCTGATAAAGCTGCTGAAGAAGGAATTAAAGCAGAATTAGATACTTTAAGAGAAAAAGTTAATGTCGCAACTACTAGTTTAGAAACAGCAATCGAAACTCTTAAGAGTGAAAATACTGAAGCTGTTGCTACTGAAAATGTAGCCACTTTAGATAAAACTTGGGGCGAATTTAAAGCAACTCGTGAAAGCGAAATTATGCCTAATGTGTATTCTGGTAAGAAAGATGAAGCTAAAGCTATAGCTACTGGTGTTCAAGCAGAACGTATGAAAGCTATGAATGGTGCAATCGCTGGTCTTGGTGGCGATAGCTGTGAAGAAGCTGCTAAGTAATTTATAATGTCATGTAGGGGCAATCCTTTGCCCTTTTTTATAAAGTAGGGTAACCACAAGGGTTTACCCCTACAAATTAATTGGGTAGG
>DAOUSR010000083.1 GCA_030627125.1 Thioploca sp. | reverse complement strand
ATACTACAATGGAATATATTGGGCAGTTGAATAATGCACAGTATTTAACTTTGGCAGATGTTTTAGGTCATTTGCCATCAGAAATATTGAGTCGGGTAACGTTGCTTGAACCGGGAGATTTGTCTGGATTACCGACTTTATTGGATGCAGAACCATTGTTTGATCGTTCAACAATTCTGGAACCAGAAACTTTGCAACCAAATTGGTAAGCAAAATTCATGTTAAAATAACGCACTTAGTGCATAAACTTCAAGAGATTTAAATAATGATTCAAAGTAGATTGTACCGTATTTTTGTAATGGTAGCTTTATTGATGGTTCATTCAGTTATTAAGGCAGATGATTGGGGTAACTTGAATAATGATTTAGAGAAGGATTTTTTAGAGTATGTGAACACAGCTAAGATTGATGATGCAACTAAGAAAAAGCATACTGAATTAATAGAGCATCTTTGTAAAATCCACGAACAAGGAGCTAAAAGTAATAAGGTATTTGAAATCATGCGTTATTACAATCAATTTAATCCAGACCCAGATGTAAAGTTAGATTTAGTCTTGGCACAATTGTGGTTTGATTCTTTAAGAGGATGGTATATTGCGAGTAGTGTCCTATCTGACAACTTACAGTTAGTAGATAGTGAATGGAGTAAAAAACATCAGAAAACAGAAAACTATTTTGTAGATGAACGTTCAGGTTATACTATTCCCTATTGTGATAGCTTGAATAAATCAGGCAAAAAGTATTTTAACATTCTTAATTTTAGACTATTAGATAAACATGATCCAATTACAAAATATGTATCTTGGTTAAAAAAAGCTGAAGCTACCAATAAAAAAGCACTGGAATTATGGAAAAATGATCGAGGACAGGAAAGTGCTAAACTTGCAATGGCAGAATACAAAGATGTATTACCAGATACTTTTCCTAATGTTTGGCTAAATGCACTTATGGAATATGCTGATTTTCAAAAAGAATTCGCTAAAACACAGAAAAAGCTAGAACAATTACTCAGTTTTTATAATGGCCAAAAAAATAGTGAGCCAAAAGCACTCGAATATTTAAGACGGTTAAAAAATGCTCAATTATCTAGATATAAAAAACAAGATAAATCATTAAGAAAGTATTTGTTTTCATGGCCTGCTATGTACTATCTTGCTTATAGAGTTAGCCAATATGCTGCGGCAGTTAATTTTTTTTGGTTTGACGATAAAGATGCTATGCGTAATGCAGCAATACAACTTTCAAAATTAACTCCATTTATTCCATATTTGGATGAAGATACAGTGAAAGAAATAATGGGAACTCAAAGAATGTTTAAAAATAAGTTTGGAGAGAAGGAATATGCAGATATTGTTACGGAATCTAAGTTGTTACCGAATAACTGGGCAGATGTATTTAAAAAATTGACTCCGCCTTGAACCTGTTTCTCGTTCCCAACGTCCTCGTTCACTGTCATTAAGGGCAAAGGATTTTGCCCCTACATAAAACATTTATTTATAGGGGTAATCCCTTGTGGTTACCATAATTTCTTAACTTAATGGCATTGAACGTCCTCGTTGGGAATGCCTAGCATGACGCTTTGCTTCATTCTTTGCTGGGTTACGACTGCGTCTAATTCAGCCTACAAAACTACTAAATAGAAAGGTATTGAATATTTTTGTCTAAATATTACATTTACTCTGAATCATCATCACAGTAATATTCCCCATCAGATATTTCGATACATGAATCAGAATCTGTTTCTTCTACGGAGGAGTCAAATGTTAAAACTTCATAAGATTCGCTACTCCGGGTCGTTCTACGAGTGTCATCAACATCTACTTCAATTGCAATATTATATTGGATAGTGCCGTTTTCATTATAGCTGATACTTGGGTCAACTTCTTGTTCAACGGTTTTATTTTTCACATTAAAACTTGGAGTGATAATGTAACTATTGCCATAATACCGAACGAAAAAGGTACCATCAGCATTATAAATAATTTTTTCAATTCCATCAAACTTGGTAAGTTCTTTAATAAAAATATCTGGCGATAGTAAAGTTGGTTTAATAATTTGTGACGTTCCATCTGAATAAACTATTCGGCGAATTTTATTAGGGCTTTTACTCTTAGAAAAACTGTCTATATTTGAATAATCACACTCATATTCACCTTCAAATATTTCTACACATAGATCATCAATGGCGGCTTCTACCAATGGATCAAAAATTACTACTTTATATTCTTTATTACTACCTATTTGTTGGGATGATTTCATCAATACATCACCATTTTCACCCAAAGATACAGTACCATCTATTGCTTCTTTAAAGCCACTGGGTCTTTAGGTGCCGGAATAGCCTTATATTGCTGTCCATCTAATGTGGTTACATTGAAAAACCCCCCTGGCCCAATTGATAAACCTGTGGAAACTTCATTAGTATCTACCTGAACCGAATTGTCGGTATCCAAAATAAAACTATGTTCGGCAGTTTCGCCATTAATTACCATTTTTGAAGTTATAATACCAATCTCGTCTTGAGAAATTATAAAATTAATCCCATCTTTTTCCGCAGTGTTTGTAAGTGAAGTTTGTATATTATCTTGTACACTAACTCCCTGTCCCCCAACACTAAAACTAGCATTAAGGTTAGGTATATTAGGTAATGTTACATTATTAGGTACAGTAGCTGAAACAGGCAAAGTTGGTAACGTCAGTTTAGCTCCAATTGGTGGTATTAATTCACCGGAATCTGAATCGATCGACCAATCGGATGGTAATATTTCTTGTAGCTCTTGGATATTAACTTTATTAATGTCAATATTTGTCATGAATTTTGAAATATCTTCACTAGGCATCTGTTGAAATTGCTTAGAATCTATGGCTTTAAAATGTTCAGAAGTTAAGTTCCCAATCACATTTGTAGACAAACCTCCCATATTTTCTGTTGTTAAGCCACTCATAGTAGCCTTTGGTATTTCATTAAATTGTTCTACAGTCAGCCCGTTAAAAGCTTCTTTAGTAAATCCTGCCATTTGTTCTGGAGTAAGAATAGCAAAAACTTGAGGTTCTAGTTCATTAATTTGTTTAGCATCAAGATTTGTAACATTAGGTACAGGTTTTGGCTCTAATGTTTCAGGTGCAGGTTCTAACTCTGGTTCCGATGTTTCAGGTACAGGAATTGGTTCAGACACAGGTTCTGATGTTTCAGGTACAGGCTTTGGTTCAGCATATACAACATTGCAAACAGATAGACAAATAATAAATAATATTTCATGGTTAGTCTCTTTATCATAGGTGTTCGGGATAGTCATGAAAGTCATTCAATTAGAAGGATTGCACGAACTAAAGATGAGTTTCGATGCCAAAAATTAGGGTCAAAAATATCAATAGTTAAATTCGTAATGTACCAATGATAACATTTGTTACAAGGATTCTAAAACTGCTCGACAACATAAAGTTACTTTGTTACACACTTTTTCAACCATAACTTCAAGAATGTTAGAACGTTTATGTTTAAATTGTATTGAGAATAAAGGTTTACCCAAATATTTTGAGGAAATTTTACCTTGAACAATTTTAGTAATCACTACTTACGTATTCTTCTCTGTGAGAGCTTCTGGAGGAAGTCACCAAGGGTTATTTGAGCATGAGAATCATATAGGTTATAATAAAGCCTTCCTAGTTTTAGACTCTCAATTCACATGGTAAAAAAATATCAACATAAGCCATAAACTAATATTAATGATTTCACTTCCAATTATTGGGCTTATCTACTTTACTACGGCAATTACACTAAATAAACTAGCAACCGTTGAACAGATGGATTTGTTGCAAAAATTATCTGTATTAGCTGTAAAATCAAGTTCCTTAATTCATGAATTACAAAAAGAACGAGGAATATCAGCTGGATTTATTGGTAGTAAAAGTGATAAATTTTCACAAGCACTTAAAATTCAACGACATTCAACCAATATATACATAAATAAGTTTAATTCAGCTTTAAGTAATTTTAATGTAAATACTTTTGGCAATGAAATAAATGATAATTTAGCAGTTATTTTTTCTGCACTAAAAGTAATTAAAATTAAAAGAAATTTAATTGATGAATTGAATATATCAGTAGAAGAAGAAATGTTTTATTATACTCAAATTATAGAGTCATTACTAAATGGAATTAATCAATTATCAAAAGTTATAACTAACGCTAAACTATATAATAAGATATTAGCTTACGAAAATCTGCTACAAGCTAAAGAAAAAGCTGGGCTTGAGAGAGCTACTTTAAATAATGTATTTAGTCGAGACGAGGGACATTTTTTATCTGGAATATATAATAAATTTATTTTATTAATTGGTTTGCAAGATATTAATATTAAAGATTTTTTTGTATTTGCAACTGCAGGACAACAAGAGTTTTATCGGCAAATAATGCAAGGAGAGCCGATTGAGAAAGTAAAACAAGTTAGGAAATTTGCGATTGATAAGCAATTAAAACAGAATCTAATAACTGATTTGCAGATTCATCTTGGTTATGGAGGACTGATTCATCATTTTAAAAATTATGTATTGCGAGGTGACCAAAAATATATTGATGCTTTTCATAAGGAATATAAGAACGCATATATTATTACGACTAGGTATAAGCAACTTCCTAATATTTCACTAACCGATATTAAAAATATAGAAATAGTTCAAAAAACTTTTGATCAATACAACCTATACTTATCAGTTACTGTCAGTATGAAAAATCTCCATAAGAAGATAGACGAAATTGATAAAATTATTAAAATAGATGATACACCTGCCATTAAAGCTTTAGCGGAACTACGAAACAGTAATCATTTACATATAGAACCAAAAGTTTGGTGGAAGATGGCAACAGATAGGATCGAACTCTTTAAACAAGTAGAAGACCACATAGCATCAGATTTAAAAATTTCCGCTAAAATACTTAAAAAAGATGCTCAATCAGTATTCTTTTTATCACTTATAATTACGGGATTGACTATTTTATTAACTTTGTTCTTATCAATCTTTTTTGCTCGTGGTATTACTAAACCATTGCACATATTAGTAGATGCAGCGAATAAAATTTCATTAGGTAAACGAGAGGATATTTATATTGCTAAACATTCTGCGGATGAAATTGGAACTTTATCCAGTGCTATGAATAAAATGTTAGCTTCCATCCGTAATTCAGAAACCTTGCTGATACAAAGAAATGAATTAATTCGCAATATATTCGGTCGCTATTTAAGTGATGAAGTTGTTAATACTTTATTAGAAACAGAATCTGGTTTGGCTTTAGGTGGCGAACGACGAGAAATTACTATTTTAACTTCTGATTTAAGAGGGTTCACTGCCCAATCTAACAAATTACCTTCAGAACAAGTTATTAAAATTCTTAATTTTTATCTGGAAGCTATTGGAGAAGAGATTGCCAAATATAATGGCACGATTAACGATTTTTTGGGAGATGGAATTTTAGTTTTTTTTGGAGCTCCAATTTTAAGAAATGATGATCCAGAAAGGGCAGTTGCGTGTGCAATAGCTATGCAATTAGCAATGACTGATATAAATAAACAGCTACAAGCTTGGGGATTTGATGCGTTAGAAATGGGGATTGGTATTAATACTGGAGAAGCAGTAGTAGGCAATATTGGTTCTGAAAAACGTACCAAATACAGTGCTATTGGAAATGAAGTAAATTTGGCTTATCGCATTGAATCATATACGATTGGAGGCCAAATATTCATATCGGAAGCAACTTTCAGAAAAATTGATAATATAATTAAAATTCGTTCAGAAAAACAGGTAAACCCGAAAGGTATTAAACAAACTATTAAGCTTTATGAAGTAGATGGAATTACTGGGAAATATAATCTAAATTTGAACCAAACCGAAGCAGAACTATTTATTTTAAGGGAAGAAATATTATTACAATATACAGTTTTAGAAGGTAAACATGTTGGAACCAAAATATTTAATGCTCGTATGTATAAGCTATCAGCTAGTAGTGCTTTAATCCATTGTGATACCATGTTAATTCCAGAACCATTGAGCAATTTAAAAATTAATTTTATAAATATTTCTGAAGAAGATGTGTATGCCAAAGTATTGAGTAAAGGAGAAGAAGGTTTGTATATCCATTTTACTAGTTTATCTTTTAAATTGAAAAACCAATTGAGAGCTTTAACTGAAGTTACGCAAAGTAATATATAGCAATTCTTAATTATGAATGTTTTTCTGGTTCCCAGGTCTCTTGGAAAAGACTCAAAATCTTGACAAGCAGCTTACCAGAGTTATTTCAACACTTGATACTGATATATTTAATGATATCTGGCAAGCAATTACACAGAACCAACCTTGCTAGATAGAAGTTTCTGAGTGAATGGTAAGCACTGAAGCACAAATTATAGGGTATAATGAAGGAAGAAAATTTATAATAAATTTGTTGTATATTACTAATTAGTAGTTTGCTTTAAAATACATGAAAATTCTTGGTTCAGTATTTATAGCAGGTTTTGTCTACCATTAAATTGGAAGCCGTTTTCAACTCTTAATTTGCATAAAATGTTTTTAACAGAAATTATAATCGCTATTACTGCTGTGTATATTGGAAAAAATATACATGCCCCAGATAAGAAAAAATCACGAGAAACACAAGTGGTTCAGAATAGTTGTTCAAGTGAAGATTCAACCTCTTTAGTAACTCGTGAAAACGGAATCAGTGAAAAGAAAAAGCAAGTGGATTATAACTTCAAAGTTTCTTCTGCCACTTTGGGACTTACTGTTGCAACTACTTTATTTTACCCAGCTTTAGCACCTCTAAGCGTATTTGCTATTGTTTACAGTGCTTTCCCCATTTTTGAAGCTGGTTTCAAAGCTTTTTTCAAAACACGGCGGATAGAAGTAAGTATTCTTGATGTTATTCTCATAACTGGAATGTTGGTTAATGGCTATTTACTTGTTTCGGCAGCAACTATATGGCTCCTTAGCCTTAGTGAAAAATTGCTCATCAAAACCGAAAATGCTTCACGTGAAAAGCTAGTTAATATCTTTGGTGAACAAATCAGTACAGTGTGGGTACAAGTCGATGGTGTTGAGTTCCAAATCGCTTTTGAAGCATTGAAAGTAAGTGATATTGTGGTGGTAAACGCCGGCGAAACTATTCCAATAGATGGGGTTATTGTTGATGGTGTTGCTACGATTGATCAACATGCGCTAACTGGTGAATCTCAACCTGTAGAAAAAACTATTGAAGACAAAGTATTAGCATCTACTATCTTATTGTCTGGTCGAGTTTTTATTCAAGTGGAACAAACCGGTCAGAACACCATAGCTGCTCGGATTGGCAATATCTTAAACAATACCGCAGATTTTACCTCTTCAGTACAGGCACGAGGGATGGAAATTGCCAACTCTTACACCCCACCAACATTAGCCCTAGGTGCAATAACTCTGCCTTTTTTTGGTTCAAATGCTGCGTTGACCATTCTTTTATCTGGTCTAGGGTACAACATGCGGATTATTTCACCAATCAGTGTGTTGAATTACCTGAAAATTTTATCTGAACATGGTATCTTAATTAAAGATGGTCGTGCATTAGAATTATTGGATCAAGTTGATACCGTTGTTTTTGATAAAACTGGTACGCTAACTTTAGACCAACCTCATATTGGTAATATATATATCAACACCGACATTAATATAGATGAAAATAAGTTGTTGATGTATGCGGCTTCGGCAGAATATCGGCAAACTCATCCTATTGCTATGGCTATATTGGATGCTGCGCAACAACGAGAACTAGATTTACCACCAATTAATGAAGCTGCTTATGAGATTGGTTATGGAATTAAAGTCAAAGTAAATGAAGTCTTGGTTAGAGTTGGCAGTACCCGTTTTATGGAAATGGAAGGGATTGTCATTCCCGATGAAATGAGAAATTTACAGGATCAGGGTTTTGAAGAAGGTTATTCATTAATTTGTGTTGCAATTAATGAGCAACTGGGTGGAATGATTGAATTGCACCCAACCATACGTCCCGAGATTAAAGGTATTCTTAGTGGACTACATCAACGCAACATGTCTCTATATATTATTTCTGGGGATCATGAAAAACCGACCCAACGGTTAGCTATGGAATTAGGTATCGATCACTATTTTGCAGAAACATTACCCGAAAACAAAGCAAATTTGATTGAAAAACTCCAACAAGAAGGCCGCAATGTCTGTTTTGTTGGTGATGGTATTAATGATTCAATTGCCTTGAAAAAAGCTAATGTTTCTATCTCCATAAAAGGAGCAACCACAGTTGCTACTGATACCGCCCAAATTATCTTAATGGATGGCACACTCAGCCAGCTTGGTAAACTATTTAATATTGCTAGTGATTTTGAAGACAATATGAAAAATAATTTTAAAATATCAATGATTCCGGGGATATTTTGTATCGCTGGTGTGTATGTATTTCATTTCGGGATTATTTCTGGTATTGCTATATACAATTTGGGCTTGATTACCGGGGTAACAAATGCTATGTTGCCATTGCAAAAATATTCTGAATCTGATAAAAAACTGCAAATAGAGGAGTCTAAGAAATGACAAAAGATTGGTTAAGTTTGATGGTAGCTCTTGAATCTCTCGAAGAAGGATTTGATGAGCATCGATTGCCATTAACAAGCAAGCTGGCTGAACAACGATTCGAACTCTATTTGGAAGAAGAAGACAAGAAAATTTTCATCCAGTTTAAAAATGAGAACCAACTTGAGTGGAGTTCAAACGGTGAGCCACTAAAGTTGGAACATTATGAAGCGATAGAAATACGCCCCAATATTTTCTTTGTTGACTGGGTGTACAACGTTGACCCTAAGCAATCTATGTCTATTGTTTTAGATTTAGTGATTCAAGAATCAACCTTGCTTTGGACGCAATTGCCAAATACAGAAGACGCTAGGCCAGACCTTTTTGAGCGAATTAAGAGAACTAATGATTTGAGTGCAGTAAAAGTCCATATCGTTCATGCTGGTATTAACGGAAAAAGGACTGAAAAAGTTCATTGTCGGACTGCGGAATTAGTTGGAAAGAGGCTGATACATACTTACAGCAATCAACATGCTTTTGAACATATCTACCTTAATGATCGATTATTTTGTTGGCAATCTCTAGCAGGGCCTGATAAAGGTTTAGCTGATACTGACCCAGTAGATTATCTTAAAATAGCTGACAATCTTTACTTATTTAGTTGGCGTGAGCGAGTTGTTCCGTGGGTGGGGATTGTTATGATAGACTTAGTCCAAATGCAGACAGCAGGAAAAGTCTTTTATGGTGATATAGTTGACTCTGACAAAGTGACTAACTATACTGTGGGTGCTAAGGTTCAGTTTAATTAGAGTGTTGTAAAAAAAGTTTGCAATACAACCATATATTAACTTTTAGGAGATTTAGCTTGAATAAATTAGATTCTAATCTTGTTAAAGACAAAAAATTGGGTCAAGCTCGTAAACAACTTGAAGAAAAACCCGTTGAAGCTGAAAAATGGTCAGATGCTTCTGCAATATACAATGATCAACAGTTACTCATAAATAATGAACCAATTATGGAACGTTGGGAAACTCCCTATATGGCATCATTAGCAAAAGTAGCTACGAGTAATAACGGCATAGTACTTGAAGTTGGGTTTGGCATGGCAATTTCAGCCACGTTTGTCCAAAATTATCCAATCGACAAACATATTATCATTGAAGGAAACCAGACTGTATTTGAACGTCTAAAAAAATTTGCTAAAACGGCAGAAATACCGGTTGAACCTATGTTTGGGTTATGGCAAGATGTTGCTTCATCAATTCCAGATAACAGTCTTGATGGTATTTTGTTTGATACATATCCGTTCACTGAGGAAGACCTTAAAATTACCTTTGCGGTTCCGTTTTTCGCTGAAGCATATCGCTTACTCAAAACTGGAGGAATCTTTACATATTTTTCCTGTGAAGTTAATGATTACTCACCAGAACACCTTAAACTACTACATGATGCCGGATTCCAAGACATTCAAAAAGAGGTTGTTCCGGTTTCACCACCAACAGACTGTGTTTATTGGGAAAACGATACAATGATGACCCCTATTGTTAGGAAATAAATTGAATGAAAGACTTAAAAGGCGCCCTATCTGCTTGGCAAAACATCCTTGAATTAGAGTACGTTATTAGTGATGCAAATGTGCTAAAAACCTTTCAACAAGCAACGTTTGCTACAAATCAACAAATACCAGCTATAATCCGTCCGGCTAATCGAGCGGAAGTGCAGGATTGTGTACGAATTGCTAACCAATATAAGGTACCTATTTACCCCATAAGTCGAGGTAAAAATTGGGGCTATGGTTCATCTGTTCCAGTACAAGATAATTGTGTAGTCATGGATTTAAGTCGTATGAATCAGATTGTGGATTACGATGAAAATTTAGCTTATGCTACCTTGGAACCGGGGGTGACACAGCAACAACTGTTTGAATTTCTGCAAACCCAAAACTCAAATTTGTTTATGAGTGCCACCGGTGCTCCACCAGATCCTAGTTTGATAGGAAATATACTAGAAAGAGGTTTGGGTGAAGGGCCTTATGGGGATCGCTTTGAATATGTTTGTGGTATGGAAGTTGTTTTACCTACTGGTGATTGTGTTCACACCGGTTTTGGACGCTTTGCCGATGCAAAAGCAAATCGGGTCGGTCATTGGGGAGTCGGGCCATATCTTGATGGCTTGTTTACTCAATCTAATCTGGGAATCGTTACGCAGTTGACCCTCTGGTTAACACCATATCCTAAATATTTCCAGTCGTTTTATTATTCGATCAAGAAAGAGACTAATCTTGAAGAAGTCATTGACACCGTGCGAGACCTCAAATTAAAGAGGTTGATTGAAACAGCTTTTGTTATAGCTAATGACTTTAGAGCACTTCCATTGACTCAACAATACCCTTGGGAAGAATCTGGTCAGAAGACTCCGCTTCCTGAATCAGTAAGAAAAAATTTGCGCCGGGATTTTCTTGGGAATAGTGTATGGTCTGGAAATGGTGCTTTGTACTCCAATAGCAGAGCACAGGGACGAGTCGTGCGACGGTTAATTAAACAAGCCTTGCATAAAAAAGTTGATCGAATTGTATTTTTTGATGAGAGAAAAGCAAAACTAGTACAAATGAAAATCATCCAGCCTTTCATAAAACGATTTTTTGGATTTGATGCAAGTAGTTTTGCCAAATATTTCTTCGACAAAAATCCCCAGCGCGGCATTCCGATAACAGAAGCAGCCGGATTAACATATTGGAGAAAGCGATTTCCAGTCCCAACTGATATCAATCCAAATAGAGATCTTTGTGGATTGATATGGTGTTCACCTCTTGTACCATTTGATGGCAAGCATGTCAGAAATGCTTTGACAATTATTGAAGAAGTTGTCGTGGCCCATAAATTTGAACCAAATATTGGTTTGAATTGTGCAACCGACAGAAGTATTATAATTACAGTAGGCATTGTTTATGACCGAGAAATTCCCGGCGAAGATCAGCAAGCATTAAACTGTCATAATCAATTGCTTGACAAATTAAGCGAAGCTGGTTACATTCCTTATCGACTGGGAATAGATTCCATGACAAAACTACCGCAACCTCATGATGACTATGGAAAATTACTCCAGCAACTTAAAAAAACGCTAGATCCGAATGACATTTTATCTCCCGGTCGCTATGACTTTCGCTACACTTGGCCGGGTTCATCTTAAACAAGGAAAATTAATATTTATGATAGTAAACAGTTTCGATGAATGGTCTCCTTTAAAGGAGGTTATTGTTGGTTCGCCAGTTCATTATGATTTGCAAGAGCTAGAACTTTCTTTCAAACTTTTTTTCACGATGTGGCTCATTCAGCTTTTTATTATCCGACTTATGAAAAGGCAGATAAAAAGAAACCTTCAACTCAAAAATTACAAAAACGATATGTTGAAGAACTAGCTGAGGATGTAGAAGAATTAGCTAATGCTCTAATAAAGCTTGGGGTTAAAGTACATCGTCCGATTCCGTTAAGTAAACTCACTACTTTTAAAACACCTTATTGGGAAGCAACTGGTATTCCGGCTCTAAATGTACGTGATCAAGCGATCATTATGGGGAATGAAATTGTGGAAACTCCTCCTCAAGTCAGAGCAAGGTATTTTGAAAATGACCTCTTAAAACCAATTTTTTATGAGTATTTCAAGGGTGGTTCCAACTGGACATCAATGCCCAGACCCATTATGAGTGACCGATCATTTGATACTTCCTACGTTTCAGGCCAAGAAACCCCCGCTATTCAGGAAATAGTTTATTCCCAAGAAACTTCCGAGTTTGATGTTGGTTTTGAAATGATGATCGATGCTGCACAGTTTATTCGTTTTGGTAAAGACATTCTGGTCAATGTTGCTACCGAGAACCATGAGTTAGGCTTGCAATGGTTTCAACGCCACTTGGGGGATAAGTTCCGGTTTCACCGGCTCTATCGATTTGCGGATAACCACATTGACAGTCTTATTCTACCTTTAAGACCGGGAACTCTTTTGTTGCGTAATCCTAGTATTGTGGACAAGTTACCGAAAGCACTGCAAAAATGGGACAAAATTTATGCTCCAGAACCACAAGATAATATTTTTCCCTCTTATGAAGATGAAGATTTAATTTTAACGAGTAAATTTATTGATCTGAATGTACTATCAGTTGATGAAGAAACGGTTATTGTGAATTCACTATTCCCTGAACTTATCAAAACTTTGGAAAAGAATGGTTTTACAACGGTTCCTGTCAGGCATCGGCATCGTAGACTTTTTGGTGGTGGTTTCCATTGTTTTACTTTGGATACTGTTAGAGAAGGTTCTGCGTTGGAAGATTATTTTAGCTAAAGCTAGGTATGGTGGGTAATTGATTCATCATTGCCCACCTACACAGCTTGCATTCTCCAATTGTAATTTCACCCTTCAATTAGGTTGCTATAGATTTAGCGGCTTGTAATATAGCATTAACTAACCCATCATCGCTAGCTGTAGGAGCAACAAATATTGGAGCTATGATTCCCAATTGTTGGGCTTTTACCCTCAAACGTTCACTTATTACTACCATAGGATTGTGTCGTACCCATACCGATTCTTTTAGCATGGCTAGTAAATTTTGTAAGCCTTCTCCACTAGTTATAATCGTTATATCAGCGTAAATATTATGGAGTGGTGCTGGTGGCCGTAATCGCCGATAAACAGATATATACTGAACTTTGGCACCACGTTGCCGCAAAGTTTTTGCTAATAATTCTCTTCCACCTTCACCCCGAAAAATTACGATTTGTTTATCCACTATTGTTTGTAATTGCGGCATTAATAATAACGCTTCACTATTGAAAGGTTGAGCTGGGCATAACGCAGTTAATCCCCATTTTTGTAAAGTTGTAGCAGTGCTTCTACCAACGGCAAATAATGATAGTTTAATTGGTAAGTTTAAGTTAGGTAAAGTATTTTCTACTGCATTAGCACTGATAAAAATAGCTATATCAAAATTATTGAAATTATAAGTTTGCCAATTAATTCCAACGATATCTATAACTGGCAATCGAATCGCTTCTCCTCCTTCGGATGCAATTAATTTACATAATGTTGCGGACTGATGAGCTGGTCTAGTTACTAATATTTTAAGTTTGTTTAATGACATATTATTAATTATGAATGCTTAATTCTTTAGGATTTACGCATTGATAAATCCAGTAATATCCTTAATAAATTCAGAAGTATTTTATATTACAAAAGATATATTCTATAGTTTTTATAACAGAATTAAACTTATGACGATACCGCTTAATATAACATTTAGGACTTACGCATTGACAAAAGTATTATAATATGAATCAGTCAAATAAACCAGAAAAAGAATCAAATGAGAGAAATAAGTCGTCCATCAACAGTAATACCTTATCCATGTATATATCATATATATTAAGTGAACT
>DAOUSR010000157.1 GCA_030627125.1 Thioploca sp. | reverse complement strand
CAATAACCTCTATTACATGCGAGCTAGGTTTTATAGTCCTGAAATTAAACGGTTTATTAATCAGGATATTTTGCTTGGCGGAATTGGTGAAGGGCAGACGCTTAATCGGTATGCTTTTGTTACTGGCGATCCCATTAAATATAATGATCCATATGGATTGCATAAATTTGATGATTTTTTTGGTTTACCTAAACAATTTTGGAAGTGGTTTCATAAGCATCCTGATATGAAAGACCTTAAAGAAGCAAATGGGCAAGTACCTGAAGACATTGCAAAAAGTTTTTATGAAGAATGGTTAGAACTTGGAAAACCCAAATCTGATAATAAAGGAAGAAACCGACAAGATAAGGGTTTTATTGACCCAGAATTGTTATTGGATTTACTAGGAGCATGGGGATTACTATTTATACCAACTGAATTTGGGTGTAGTGTACTTGATTGTAATGGTAATGGAATTCCTGACCATATGGAAATATCTTGTCCATAACTATAGCATTTTCTAAATAGATAAAATATAATTTGACTACAAATCTTTTATGTTTTATCTATTAAAAGAAATGTTATGAAAGTTGCCTTAGAAGTATAATTATTAATAATTTAATTTGAATTTATGACTATAGAAATAGATATTGAATTGAAGTTTGAATCCCAGTTACAACAAAGTTTAAAAAGCATAGTTAATAAACTACCTAAAAATTATGCAGTAGAACAGCGTGGAATAAGCTCATATATAATTTATAAAGATGCTTCTATTTCATTTAAACCATTAGATGAAGCTATAATTACTTTTTTTCATCCATTGATAGTCATTAGAGAAAATATTTCTACACTAAACGCAATTGTTAATGTTGGTATGTTTTACGACATAAGTGAAACTGTTGTGTGTCCAGTTAGGTTAAGTAAATTGTGTATTAACACCCTTAATCAATTTAGCGTAAATCTTGATGTAACAGGGTATCCATGTAATGATGAAGAATAAATATAAATTACACCAATTGTGAATAACTAAAACATTCAGGGTGCATCACGCACCCTTTTTTATATCCATGATTTTGGTTTAATCGGTCAGGAAGTTGATGGTGAGTATACTAGCTATCATTTTGACTTCCGTGGTAGTACCGTTGCTTTGACTGATTTTTCTGGACAGGTAACTGAAAGCTTCCAATATTCTCCTTATGGCTTATTATTAAGTGGCGATTCCTCAAAAACTCCATTTCTGTTTAATGGCATGTATGGAGTTATGACGGATAGCAATAACCTTTATTACATGCGGGCTAGGTTTTATAATCCTGAAATTAAACGGTTTATTAATCAGGATATTTTGTTTGGTGGTATTGGCGAAGGGCAGACGCTTAATCGGTATGCTTTTGTTACTGGAAGGCCTGTGAGCTTTGTTGATCCGTTTGGGTTTAAGGGTGAAAGTGAAGATAATCCAATATTAATGGAAGAACTTGTTGATTTATTTTATGAAATGTGTTTTTTCTTGTCAAATTATTTTCAATCTTTTTAACTATTTAGCTTGACAAGTAACAGAGTATCTACGAGCTCACTATTTTATCAGAATTTCACCTTCTTTTTCAAACTATTATTAATTATCCAGAACACCTATGATTACGACCTATTAATTACCGTATAACATTTCCCAATTTAATAGAATATATCAACACGAATTAAATGACTGATATTTATATTGAATTTTATTAAGAATTAAGAATTGAAATGTTACTCTTAAATTTTTTGAAATACTATTGCCAATTTCCTATCAGTAAAAACGAAGCCCAATAGGCAGGATGCTTATAACTACGATATTTAAGCAATTTTAACTGAGCCATTTGGAGAGCTTTTGCTTTGGATAAGCTTGCAGTATGTAATTGTTGATAAAACATCTGCATCAATATTGTGGTAGCTTCATCATCAATTGACCATAAACTAGCCAATGCACTTTTAGCCCCAGCTTTAAGGGCAACTCCGGCCAACCCTAATGCAGCTTGATCATCACCAACCGCAGTTTGACAAGCACTTAATGTCAGTAATTCCAAAGGTTCCGCCCGGCGATCACTAAGTCTAACTAATTTTTCTAGTCGATTCATAGTAATTTTACCATCATAGGTTAGTAAAAAAGTTTTGTTAAGATCGCTATTAAATTGGCCATGTGAAGCAATATGTAAAATAGAATATTTCCCTTGTTCCAAATTAGTAGTAAAACTATCTATCGTGAATTGTTGATTTAATAATTTAGTAACATCATTAGTAGGATATAACTTACTAATAGCCTCTATTTCGTCATCTACTGTAGATAATTCTGCATAACCTTGGGATTCAACCGATAAACCATTAAGCAAAATTTTCGTATTTTTAGTATATTTAGTTCCATTTAAATTTAAATCAGGGTTTACTACAATGGCATATTTTGCAATTAAAAATTTATTACCATCATGCAAAGCTGCAAATGGAATAGTTCGTAATACACCATCTGGAATGAAAATTAAGGTATCTATATCGTTAGCAATCAATAAATCATTAAATGGAATAATTAACCAGTTATACAACCGTTGAGCATAAGGCAAAAAATTAGCAGTATTATGGTCTTCAAGCTCAAACCGAAATTCATTTACTTCATCTTTTAACTGTTCTGCAGTAATAGGTAAAGTGAAACGATAAATAGATTGAGCTAATTTCAATAAAATTTCAGTACGATTTGATAATAAAATCGGATAAACAATTCCAATATTATCTGCAATACTTTCATCCCATAGAGTTTGGGAAGCTTTAGTTACACAATCATCCTGAAAATAGTCTTGTAATTCAGCAGATTTAAAAATTTCTATAACATCGATAGCTGCTTTCAAATCAGTTTGCGTGGTTGCTCGTTGTAATAATAAATCAGCTAGTTCAAAATAA
Source organism: Thioploca sp. (assembly GCA_030627125.1). Classification (GTDB taxonomy): domain Bacteria; phylum Pseudomonadota; class Gammaproteobacteria; order Beggiatoales; family Beggiatoaceae; genus DRQV01. The sequence goes on along the minus strand of DAOUSR010000157.1, from coordinate 5,097 downwards.
ACTGGCCCTACTCGTTCCCGAAAAGACAGTTCATCATTCCGATAACCAATTGCTATTTCCTGACGAATTGGTTGTAAACTTTTAACTGCTTGTTGGTAAGCGGTAATAGCATAATTTATATCACCCTGAGCTTTAAACAACCGCCCTAATTGCCATTGCCATCGATATAAAATTTCTGAGACTTGATTTTGTTGACTGAAAAAAGAACCTGAATCAAGTTTAGCAAAAAAAATAGCTTGGCGGGTTAATTGTAAAGCTTCAGCATACCGTTGTTGATTTTCATATAAAAGGCCCAAAAAACCATAAGCATAAGAAACTAATAGATTATTTTGTTTGGCAAACGTTAAGGCATCATTAAGTGCTTGATAAGCAATATTTTCAGATGCTAATTGAATAGATAGCTTTCCAACCCCAATTAATCCAAATGCTTTCGAGTAATTATCTGTTAATGAATTGAAATGTTGGGTTGCAATGGATAACGTATGAATAGCTTCTTTTAGCTGGGAATTTTGGAAATAAGCATTAGCCATATTAATTGCAATACGCCCACTAAGTTCTGCCGAGGCTATTGCCAATTTTAAAGCTTTAGCATAAGTTTTAACTGCTTTGGCATAATAAGCCTCGATAGTTAAAACATTACCTAAATTATTCAATATTGTAGCATGGACTAAATTTGGCACATTTTTTGGCAATAATTGCAAACTTTTATCAATATAATCACGAGCTTTAATATCTTGATGAATTGCTAAGTACACATCACTTAACAAACTGTATAATTTAATTTTTGATAAAACTGGCTTGGCAATTAATTCTGCTGCTAATAGTATTTTAAGTGCTTGTTGCGACAAACCTAAATTTTGATAGGTACTTGCCATTTGTAACATAACTTCAATTCGTTGTTCAGCCTCTAAATTGTCAGCGTTTAACGCAATTTGTAACTTATTAATATCTGCTTCAAAATCATGTCCCAAAGTTAAAATTGGGATGCTAAACAAAATTATTATTAAATACTTGTAAATTGTAGGTAACATGACATCGCCTTGCATTTTTTTAATGGGACCAACCGCATCGGGTAAAACCGAATTAGCTATATTTCTTACTAAACACTTACCGTGTGATATTATCAGTGTTGACTCGGCAATGGTTTATCGACAAATGGATATTGGTACAGCAAAACCAACAGCGGATATTTTAGCCCTAGCTCCCCATCGTTTGATTAATATTCGTGATCCAGCCGATAGTTATTCGGTAGGCCAATTTTTTGCAAATGCTCATGCCGAAATTGAAGCAATTCATGCTACTGGCCGTATACCATTGTTAGTTGGTGGAACTATGCTGTATTTTAATAGTTTAATTAAAGGGTTATCTGAGCTTCCAACTGCCAATTCAGCAATACGTCAAACTTTAAATGAGCAGTCAATGCAAATAGGTTGGCCAGCAATGCACCAACAGCTCACAACAATCGATCCACAAGCAGCCAAACAAATTCATCCTAATGATTCCCAACGAATTCAACGAGCTTTGGAAGTTTATGCAGTATCGGGACGCAGTATAACAGCTTGGCGTTCTGCAACTAAAACTCAACGTTGGTTATATCCTACTATAAAATTAATAATAGCTCCAGCTGAACGTAGCATTTTACATGTAAATATTGCTAAACGATTTAATATCATGCTTGAACAGGGTTTTATTGAAGAAGTCAGACAATTATTTAATCGAGTTGAGCTTAATACAAGTTTACCAGCTATGCGTTGTGTTGGTTATCGACAGGTTTGGCAGTATTTGGAAGGTAAATTAGATTATGCTGAATTACCTGAAAAAGCAATTATTGCTACTCGTCAGTTAGCCAAACGGCAATTAACTTGGTTGCGTACTTTAGATGATGCAATTTGGTTTGATAATCAGATTCCGGACTTAAATATGCAAGTATTAGAGTTGTTAAACTTAGAATTATACTAAATTAATAACTTGATATTTATATCGAATTTCATTAAGAATTAAGCATTCGTAATTAAAATTTGCTCATAATATACATTTTATAGTCTAGTACCATTTTTAAAAACTGTCCGAACTATTGTGATTTTAAACTATTACCACTACTAGGACTAATAAAATATAAAATAATGGTTAAACCAACACCAATCAAAATTCCTGTTTCCAAATGAGGTGCAAAACCAAGTGTTGCTATAAAAGTAACTATTGCAATAGCTCCATCATGCTTGGAAATATACCAAGAATGTTGCATTGCTTTAAAGTTAATTAATCCAAAGATTGCCATCATAATCACTGCTGCTAAAACTGCATTTGGTAAATGATAAAGCAAAGGTGTTAAAAACAACAAAGTGAGCATTACTATTATGGCAGTATAAACAGAAGACATACCTGTTTTAGCACCCGCATTAAGGTTGACAGCTGAACGAGAAAATGAACCACTAGCAGGATAAGCTTGAGTCATACTACCCATAATATTAGCAAGCCCTTGGCCAATTAATTCTTGATTAGAATCAATATGTTCTTTAGTTTTAATAGCCATTGCTTTGGCAATTGAAATAGCTTCCATAAAACCAATCAATGCAATTACCATAGCACTCATTAGAATTTCCCAAAAAATTGGCATATTAAAAATTGGCATGGCAAAAGAAGGTAAACCTTTGGGAATTTCACCTATAATTTGACCACCAATCTTTTGAAAATTAATCAGCCAACTTACTAAAATTGTAATAACAACCGCAATTAATACATTAGGTAACTTTGGATATTTATGTTGCAAAAACCACATGATGACAAAGGCAGTGAGTCCAAATAATAGAGTTGGAATATGAGTATTACCAATTTGCATAATCACATTCCAAATATCTATTAAAAAATGTTCACTGCGGTGCATGGGAACTCCTAAAATTTTATTTAGTTGAGAAAAAGCAATAATTAGTGCAGCTGCATTGGTAAATCCAATAATTATTGAATGAGGCAAAAAATTGACAATTACTCCCAGCTTAAAAATTCCCAGTAGTAATTGGAATGTACCTACTAAAAATGCTAACATAATTGTCAAACTAATAAACTCAGGACTACCAATTTCAGGGACAAATTTTACCACAGCTGTGGCAGTCAATAATGAGACAATGGCAACTGGGCCGGTACATAATTGATTGGAAGAACCCCATAATGCTGCTATCATAACTGGTAGGAAAGCTGCATATAAACCATAATAAGCTGGTAGCCCGGCTAATTGTGCGTAAGTCATTGATTGGGGGATTAATACTAAGGCTACTGTAATTCCAGCAATTAAATCCGCTTGTACAGTTTTCCCAGTCATAGGGAACCATCTTAAAAAAGGTAAAAATTTTTGGAGTTTTTGCATTATTTTGCCTCAGTAATTCATTGGAAATTAAGTAGGCAAATAATATACCTTTGAAAATATCATGTAAGTAAGGCTATGTGCGAAGCAAACTATTTCGATACATCCCTATCCAACAATTTATGCTGAAATTCAGGATACCAAACCCGTAATTCCTCTGGAGATTTAGCCAAAATTTGGGGATAATTTCGCATTACAAACCACATTCCTCTAGTTGATGGCAAACTCCAGCGACGATCTAATATATCTTTGATAGTTTGCGTAACTAAGCGTCGCCGTAATAATTTGCTAAAAACAGTTTTAAATTGTGCAATATCATTATTGTGAAACCGATGTAATACAGTTTGATTTAAACCCCACAGAGCAGTAGTAGTAAAACGTGATAAACGACTATTGGAAGCTTGTAAATGAAAAATTTGAGCATCTACAGCATGTAATAGCATTCCTATCTTAGAAGCCCGATAACATACATCATTATCTTCATTGACAGCATAGCGTTTTAAGGTTTCTTCAAACTTAACTTGCCGTAAAATTTCTCGGCGATAACTCATTCTAGCCCCATGAATCATTGGCACTGGATGGGCAGGAGCATTTTTAAGTTCTGGTGGTAAAGAATATTTGGGAAAGGAAAAATCATACGGAATAAAAATATCATCATCTTTAATAACTTTTTTTGCCAATGCCCGTAATTTAGCTGTTATAATTTTAAAATTAATAGTAGACTTGGTTGACGATGAGCTAGTTTTAACATCTGGTGGCAGGTCTTCTAATTTTGGCATTATGCCAGCTACTTGATGTTTGGTATCTTGAGCATAAATACTAACTACTGCTTTAGCACAGTTTGGATACATGAAAGAATCATCATCAATTAAAAAAATAACATCAGCATTACTAAGCTCAATTCCTTGATTGCGTTGAGCTGCCGAAGAAGCGTAATTTGCCTGTACATATAACCAATTAATCTGTGGATATTTTGCTGCTAAATCTCGTAGCACAATAGTTTTGGTTGCTTGCCATTCTAGGCCGGCATCAACAACGATTATTTCTTTGGCAGGTAAAGTTTGTTGAGCCGCAAAACCTAAGCATTTTATTAATACTTCTGCTCTTTTATAAGTGGGAATTACCACTGACCAAGTTAAATTTTGAATAGCCATTTTTATTTGTAAAGATATTTATCGGTATCGTTTATAAAATAATTGTAACATAATTTCCTTAACCTAATAGCTTTAACATACTATCTAAATGACAACACTACGCATAGCTACCCGTAAAAGTCCACTGGCATTGTGGCAAACTCATTATATCCGTGATTCTTTAGGTAAATTGTATCCTGATTTGCAAGTTGAAATTTTAGAGATGAGTACCAAAGGGGACAAAATTTTGGACACACCATTAGCCAAAATTGGTGGTAAAGGTTTATTTGTCAAGGAATTAGAGGAAGCAATATTGGCCAGGGAAGCAGATATTGCAGTCCATTCTATGAAGGATGTACCAGTTGAATTCCCTGCCGGTTTGACAATTTTAATAGCAATGCAACGCGAAGAGCCTCGTGATGCCTTTGTGTCTAATAATTATCCTAATTTATCTAGTTTACCAAACCGAGCAATTGTTGGGACAGCTAGTTTACGCCGCCAATCTCAATTATTAGCAGTGCGGCCTGACTTACAAATTCATTCTTTGCGGGGCAATGTTGGCACTAGATTGGGAAAATTAGATAATGGTGAATTTGACGCAATAGT
>DAOUSR010000151.1 GCA_030627125.1 Thioploca sp. | reverse complement strand
TTTTTATAAATCACAAGTATAATTTTCAGTATTAACTGTCGAGGTTAATATTTAAAGCCTGCCTTAGTATACTCTATACACTTAGGGCGGGCTTTTCTGTTTGAAGAAAAGATAATATCTTAAATCCACTTCCAAGTCAAGCTAGTAAATCCCCCATAATACACAATTTAAGTACGATATTTCCTCATTTCCAACGAGACGTTAGAACGAGAAAACAGCTTACGTCCTTTGTACAGAAATATTTTTTACAACAATCTGAAATAATTGAGAGATTTCAAGTTCTTAATGGCAGCACATTGATTAGCATAGATGGTGTAGAATACTTTAGTTCAAAAAAAGTTCATTAGACATTATATGGGTTGCCGACTTTGAACGAGAAAACGGTAGAAAAACGTCGTTGGGCAGGAAAAGAATACATCAAAATATAAATTCATCAATCAATTACCATTGAAAAATACAGATGATGCTTTAATGGTGTGAATTGGAAGTTACTAATTCTAAAGGTAAAATACTTTATAATAATGCTTTTGTCACTGATTATGTGTTAGATAGAGGTAATGTTATTGAGATTATCCATAACCAATATAATTATCTGGATAGTCAACCAATTTTTTTATTAGTTATGTAATGAATTTTGAGCCTGATTACGCAAAGTATGATCCATTAGCACTAAAGCTAACATTGCTTCTGCTATTGGAGTAGCTCGAATGCCAACACAAGGATCATGGCGACCAGTAGTGATAACTTCCGTAGGTTGACCGTTAATATCAATGCTACGTCCTGGTAAACGTAAACTTGAGGTTGGTTTTAGGGCTATGCTAACCACAATATCTTGACCAGAGGAAATACCACCTAAAATTCCACCAGCATGATTACTTTCAAAACCCTGTGGAGTCATTTCATCTCGATGTTCAGTACCTTTCTGTTCCACACTCGCAAATCCGTCCCCAATTTCGACCCCTTTCACCGCATTAATACTCATCATCGCATGAGCAATTTCAGCATCAAGTCGATCAAAAATAGGTTCACCTAAACCGACCGGTACATTGTTAGCAATAACTGTAACTCTTGCTCCGATGGAATTACCTTCTTTACGCAAGTTATCCATATAATTCTCAAGCTCTGGAATTAATTTAGCGTCAGGACAAAAAAAAGCGTTATTATTAATCTCTTGCCAGTCAAAATTAGTTGGTTGTAAAAGTCCTAATTGAGCTAAATAACCACGTATTTGGATTCCATAATGAACTTGGAGATATTTTTTAGCAATTCCTCCAGCAGCAACTCTAATTGCAGTCTCTCGAGCCGAAGACCTTCCACCACCACGATAATCCCGAATCCCGTATTTTTTATGATAAGTATAATCAGCATGACCGGGACGGAATTGATCTTTAATATTTCCATAATCTTTAGAACGATGGTCAGTATTAGCAATCAATAGTCCAATTGGACAACCAGTGGTTTTACCTTCAAAGACCCCAGACTGAATTTGAATCTTATCATCTTCACGCCGCTGAGTAGTATGACGAGAAGTTCCAGGTTTACGTCGATCTAAATCAACTTGCAAATCTTCGGGAGTTAAAGCTAATCCAGGAGGACAGCCATCTATAATTCCACCAATAGCTGGCCCATGACTTTCTCCAAATGTAGTTACAGTAAAGCTTTTTCCAAATGTATTTCCAGACATAAATTTTCTCTAACAATTAAGAATTACTATAATGGTTGGAAGATTATTGCGAAATGATGATATTAAGAGTTGAGAATAGGAGAATTTTACTTAAAATATATCGATATTTTTATTATTTCCACAATATTTCTCGTTCCTACTTTCTAATCAATGCAATTTAAGGATTTATGGCAACCATTATGCTCAATGCCATTAAGTTAAGAAAATTGGTTAGGGTAACCACAAGGGATTACCCCTACAAATCAATATTTTATGTAGGGGCAATCCTTTGTTCTTAACTTAATGGCAGTGAACCATTATGCTCCCTACAAATTATAATATGTAGGGACAGTTAGCCTTAATGGCATTCACTATTCTAATATAGAAACGAAAAACATATAATAAATTTAGGCTACTACTACTGCCGCTTTAGACCTTTCAGCCAAAACTGCAAAAGCATCCTTATTATATACTGCTAATTCTGCTAGCATCTTACGATCAACCTCAATTCCTGCTTTAATCAAACCATTAATAAAGAGGCTATAAGACAAACCACACTCACGAGCAGCAGCATTAATCCGAATTATCCACAACTGCCGAAACTGGCGTTTTTTCTGCCTACGATCTCGATAGGCATATTGACCAGCTTTAATTACTGCTTGTTTGGCAACTCGATACACATTATTTCTAGCACCACGATAACCTTTAGCCTGCTTTAGAATTTTTTTATGTCTGGCGTGAGCAGTCACACCACGTTTTACTCTTGGCATAATATCCTCACGTATATGGTAATAAGCGTTTAATCATAGATACATCCACCTTATCCAACATAATTGGGGAACGTAAATGGCGTTTCCGTTTGGTACTTTTTTTGGTGAGAATATGACGACGATGGCTCTGGCCACGTTTAATGCCACCAGCAGAAGCCTTAAAACGTTTCGCTGCTCCTCGGTTGCTCTTTATTTTAGGCATGTTCTAACTCCGCATTGGTTGAAAGATAAAGGGAAAATGGATATTCCACTTCCCCTGCTTTATGAACACAATTAAGTGTCTTAAATTATTTTTTCTTAGTAGGGGCAATTGTCATTACCATCTGCCGACCTTCCATTTTAGGATGTTGCTCAACACTCCCATATTCGGATAAATCAGCTTCTACACGATTTAGCAAATCTCGACCTATATTTTGATGAGCTATTTCTCGACCTCTAAATCGTAAAGTAATTTTAGCCTTATCCCCTTCTTCTAGGAAACGCATCAGGTTGCGTAGTTTTACCTGATAATCTCCCACATCCGTATTCGGACGAAATTTAACTTCCTTGATTTGGGCTTGTTTTTGCTTTTTCTTGGCTTTATTCCGCTTTTTATTTTCTTCAAACAGATATTTACCATAATCCATTATCCTACAAACTGGCGGTTTGGTATGTGGTACAATTTCTACCAAGTCCAATGTGGCTTCCAAAGCCTTTTGTCGTGCCTCTTCAATAGTAACTATGCCAACTTGCTTACCATCGACATCGATAAGACGCACTTCAGTTGCCGTAATTGTCTTATTCAGACGGGTACGTTTAATGTAATTTTCCTCCTAAACATGATTAACTATATCAGCATTCAACTGCTCAATGAAGGTTTCTAGCGACATACTACCTTTATCTTCACCATTTCGCAATCGAACAGCTACCTGTTGCTCTTCCACTTCACGGCCTCCGATTATCAACAAATAAGGGATTTTTTGCAAAGTGTTCTCACGAATTTTAAACCCAATTTTCTCATTACGCAAGTCGGTTATAACTTTAAATCCAGATTTGGTTAAATTTTTCGCAACTGTTTGTGTATAATCAGCATGGGCATCAGTGATATTTAGTATTGCAACTTGCACTGGAGATAACCAAACTGGTAAAGCTCCAGCATGTTCTTCAATAAGTATGCCAATAAATCGTTCCAACGATCCTAAAATAGCCCGATGTAACATAACTGGGACTTTTTTACTACCATCATTGGCAATATATTCAGCTCCCAATCGACCTGGCATGGAAAAATCAACTTGGATTGTACCACATTGCCACAGTCTACCGATACAATCTTTAAGTACAAATTCTATTTTTGGGCCATAAAATGCACCTTCACCAGGTTGTAAATCCCAATCCAACTTTTTATTATTTAAAGCTAATTCCAATGCTTGTTCGGCTTTATCCCAAACGACATCATCTCCAACTCGTTGTTCGGGTCTGGTCGATAACTTTATAATAATATCATTAAATCCAAAATCAGTGTAAACTTTGAATAATAAATCAATAAAATCAGAAACTTCTTGTTGAAGCTGGTCTTCTGTACAGAAAATATGAGCGTCATCTTGAACAAAATTACGAATCCGCATTATACCATGCAGGGTACCAGAAGGTTCATTGCGATGACAAGAGCCAAACTCTGCCATGCGTAACGGCAAATCCCGATAACTTTTAATGCCACGATTATAAATTTGAATATGGCAGGGACAATTCATTGGTTTAACTGCATAATCCCTATTTTCGGAACTAGTGCTAAAAATCATGTCGCCAAATTTATCCCAATGACCAGATTTTTCCCATAATGAACGATCCACTAATTGGGGAGTATTGACTTCTTGATAGTCATGGTCTCGCAATAATTTACGGATATAACTTTTAATTTGGAGATAAATTTGCCAACCTTTATCATGCCAAAATACCATACCTGGAGCTTCACTTTGGATATGGAATAAATCTAATTGCTTACCAAGTTTACGATGATCACGTTTTTCTGCTTCTTCGAGTCGGTGCAAATAGTCAGTTAAATCTTTTTTGCTTGCCCAAGCCGTGCCGTAAATGCGTTGCAACATTTCATTGTTAGAGTCGCCTCGCCAATAAGCCCCAGCTAATTTCATCAATTTAAACGCTTTTATTTTACCGGTGTTTGGTACATGCGGCCCACGACACAAGTCAATAAATTCGCCCTGTTGATAGAGAGATAACTCTTCATTAGTAGGAATTGATTCAATAATTTGGGCTTTATATTCTTCGCCCCGCTCCCGAAAAAATTTAGTGGCTTCGTCACGTGATTTTACTGAACGAGTTATTGGTAACTTTTGTTTTACCAACTGCTGCATTTTAGCTTGAATCTTTACCAAATCATCCGGGGTAAAACTTTCTTCGTAGGCAAAATCATAGAAAAAACCATTTTCAATCATTGGCCCAATCGTAACTTGAGCGGTAGGAAATAAACTCTTAACCGCTTGAGCCATTAAGTGAGCACAAGAATGTCGAATGATTTCTAATCCTTCTACATCTCGCTCGGTAATAATTGCTAACTGGACATCAGTTGCTATAACAGTTGATGTGTCTACTAAATTTCCATCAATTTTGCCAGCAACTGCTGCTTTAGCTAATCCGGCACCAATACTAGCGGCTATTTCTGCTATTGTTATTGGATTTTCAAACTGGCGTTGACTGCCATCAGGTAATGTGATAATGGGCATAAGAAAAAAAGCACGTAACTTTGACAAAAGTCCGTGCTTATTTTAGAAATTAGATGGTAGGCACGAGTGGGATCGAACCACCGACCACTACCATGTCAAGGTAATACTCTACCACTGAGCTACGTGCCTATTGAATTCATAATATATTCAGGATAATGCTATCATAAGATTGCTTTTAATGCAAGTTGTATTTGTAACTAAACATTTGGTGGCACAGTATGACGAGTATTTATAATATTATTCGTTTCATCTAAATAAACTAGAATAGGTCTTTGGGTTTTCACTTCTTGGGCAGTTAGGCTAATATAACTACAAATAATAATGCGATCGCTAGGTTCAGCTTTATGTGCTGCGGCCCCATTAATTGAGATTATTCTAGAACCGTCTTCAGCCCGAATCGCATAGGTAATAAACCGTTCACCATTGTTAATATTGTAGATATGAATTTGTTCATACTCATATATGCCTGCAATATCTAATAATTCACCATCAATGGCACAAGAACCTTCATAATCTAATTCAGAATGAGTAACACAGGCACGGTGGAGTTTGGCTTTTAATAGAGTACATTGCATAAAATATCCTATATTTTGAAAACGAACTATAATATCATAATTACAATTCATAGGTATAATTAAATATTAAACATATCTATAAAATATATTAACTGCTGTTATGCGAATAATTAATATTCATATGTTGCTAAAATATACTCATAACAAATTAAAGGAGACAGTCCATACCAAAATTGGCTAAAGGTAAAATATTTCTACGTTTTGCTGCCCACGCATTATTTGTAGGATTGAAGGAAATTACTGGGGTTGGGATCGATGTTGAACATGGTCGGGGGCTGGTTTGATATTTTACGGTTGACGATGTTAGTGAGAAAATTTTGTTTACTAATTAATATATTGTTATATTTAGGTTATTTTTACTTTGATGCAGCCTTCCTGGTAAGGAGGGGGTTAGGGGAAGTTAAGAATTACTCAAGAATCTGAATACTAAATATACCTTTACCCTTTTTATCGCTATCACTGATAGTAGCAATATAGGCGGTCGGTTCTAGGTCTAACAGTAAAGCGGCATCGGTTGATTTTTTTAAACTGTGTTTGCCGGTTGGTTGGGATTCCAGCTACATCTTCCCAGTTTTCATTGGAATCTACAAATTCTCTACCAGTATCAGAGCTTACCACTTTTGCTACTTGCTTTTCTAGCTTAACAGTTGGGTTAAAGTCACTATGCTCCAGTCCTAGTATCAAAACTTTCTGTTTTTCATCACCGCGGATAATAAAGCCAACTTCATCGGCATGGCCAGTGGAAGCAATGGTATTGAATCTAGCTATTTTGGATGTTTTACTAAGCAAGTCCAGAACTATAGTACCCCGACCAACTTTGTCGTGAGAATTAATAGCAATAGTATATGCACCAGCAGGTAAGTCTACTAAAACTCCAGAGTCAGAGGCATTGAGTATCGTTTGTAAATGGGCTGGAACTTCAGCGACTCGTACATCGTCTTGCCAATTATCGTTGCTGGCTACAATTTCCTGACTTGGATATTCCAAAATAGTGATTATAGTGTCGACATTATCACTAAATCCACGGAACATAACAGTCTGATTGCCATCACCTTTTAACGTGAATCCGGCAACTGGTTCTATCTTGTCTGGGAAAACATCAGCTCTAGTATTAATTCTGAATATGGCATTGGAAGTTGTGCTGGTACCGTTGCCCGTAGTTGAACTTCCAGTATCTCCTGAATTTTGAGTAGAGTCTTCAGAACTGGTTGAAGGATTCGTTTCCTTAAAATTAGCTGTACAAATAGTAGTTTCAGTAAGGTAGATATTGCCATTATTACAGTCCCGATTACCACTCCAATGTGAGAATTCAAAGCCTGAAGCAGGAGTTGCTTTTAGGTAATAGCGGTTGGCAACTTTTAATGAATACGTGCATTCTTCAGCTTCTGATTTACATATTCTCCTATCTAAATTTACCGTCCCTTCACCTTTGAATCGGAGGATTACTTTTAGTTCTTCAGGTAAAACTCTGGCTGGAGTTCCTAATGAAGTAGTTGGTGGAGCAGCATCAACACTGATGGTAATAGTAGTTGTCTGATCTCCATCAACTACATTGTCAATCACACTGGAAATCGTAACAGTTTGGGCGGTATCCCAATTTGATGTGGTAAATAAGAGAGTATTCAAATCCACAGAGGTTTCGCTGGGCCTACCATTATTTACCAGTAGTACGACGTCACCGGTGGGTTGTTTATCTAGAGTTACGGACACCGTGTCATCGGTTGCACCTACTTCATGAACAGAGAATGAAGTGTTACCAATGGTGACCCCCGGAGGAGGTAGTAAGGTGTACGAGGCAGTAACGTTGGTGAAAGAGTCAGTATTGAGTAACCCCGTGGTTGCTTCGAGCAAAATAAAGCCATCAGGGGATGACGTGTTGGTTACCAAACAGAATGTGGTTGTAGCGGTGAAAGTATAAGTGGAGACGGTGGAGACGGTTGGCGCATCAGTGCAGCTGGCTTTTGCGAGGTAGGAGTTGACGTATGTTCCGGTGGAGATAGCAGCAGGAGGTGTAGAACCAAATATAGTAAGGGTATTGTTATCATCTGCGAGCACAGTGTCATTGTTGATGGTGATGAAATCGTGGCGCGGAGTAATCTTGCTTGCGATAAATGGGGATGTTACGCCACTTTTACAGTCGGTGTAGGCGGCCTTGTCGAAAGCTCCTAGCACGGATTAGCCAGTGAACGGGATACAGTCTATGGCCACAGCGGGAGCGGCAATAGAGATAGAAGCCCACCCGAGCCATCGAACAAGATATAACCCAATCCGTCGTTTAGACGCACCTTGCTCATAAAGCCGATGATTAGGTTGGAAATCCAACGCCGTTAAATGTGAAGTGGTGCTAGCCGTAGGTTTTTTAAATCCAAGCCATTTGATAAAGTTAAACATAATTATTACCTTAATTATTGATATGATGAAGTTAGGTATTATACACTTATTAAATAAATAATCTACCTTTTTCTCGTTCCCAACGTCCTCGTCTCATCGTTATACACAAGTCAAAATGATATGGTATAGTGAAACTTCTAAAGCAGTTCAAGGAGAATTGATAAA
>DAOUSR010000054.1 GCA_030627125.1 Thioploca sp. | reverse complement strand
TTCTAAAAAACTTTCTAAGTAATGAGGACTCAATAAAATATGATACTTAAGACCTGACAGGTTTTCAAAACCTGTCAGGTCTGCCTGAGAGTTTCGGCAATTATTAAATTCTGATTCCTAATCACATTGGGTTGGTACTTTATTTATCATTATAATGCTAATATTATTTAATGTACCACCACTACTTTGTTTAGGACTACCAAAATTTGTAAGATATAATGAGCTTGCTAATTGCATCAATTGCGTTCTACTGATATAACCAAACCCGCATCAACGAAATTAATTTATTGGAGTCGATTGGTTTAGCTAAATAATCATTGGCTCCAGCTTCAATACATTTAGTTTTATCCCCTTTCATCGCCTTGGCTGTTAGAGCAATAATTGGTAATTTCTTATACTTAGGTTGCTTCCGAATCTTCTGCATAGTCTCATAACCATCCATAGCAGGCATCATAATATCCATTAACACAATAGCAATATCAACATATTTCTCCAATAATTTCAAAGCCTCCTTGCCATCTTTAGCAACTACAACTTCCATATCTCTATCTTCCAACATCGTAACTAATGCAAATACATTGCGTATATCATCATCCACAATCAACACTTTTTTATCCTTCAAAATCGCCGTTTTATTATGTACCATTTTTAACATGGCTTGCTTGCCTTCTGGCAAATTAGCTTCTAACTGATGCAAAAATAAAGCCGCTTCATCTAATAATCGAGCCGAAGAACGTGATGATTTAAGGATTAAATTGTCGGCACATTGCTGTAATAAAATTTCTTCATCTGGAGTTAATTCGTCTTCTGCATAAATAATCACTGGAGTTTTGCAAGAATCAGGAGCATTCTGCATCTGTTTAATGAGCTTACTACTGGAACGATGTTCTATATCCATGTCCAAAATAATACAATCATACACCGTAGTTTCAATGCAATGTAATGCATCTTCTATTGTAACTGATTGAGTAGTTTTAATATCTTTACTAGTTATCAAATCTAAAATTTGTTGCTTATGCGGTTCCGAATCAGAGATAATTAATAAATTCTTGACTTGCTTAGTAATCAACTGTTCTATCTGTTTAAAAGCGGTAGTAAGTTGTTCCATATCAACAGGTTTCCGTAAATAACCAACAGCCATATCGGTAGTATCGCCACTTAATTCGGAAGCAGAAATGAAATGTACTAAAATATCCTTAGTTTTTGGATTATCCTTCAATCTTTCCATGACCGTCAAACCATCTATTTGAGGCAAACCTACATCAAGAATAATTGCATCTGGTTGATATTGCTCTGCTAATTCCAACCCAGCTTTTCCATCATCAGCTACTAAACATTTAAAATCTTTATCCCGAGCTGTTTCCAGTAGAATATTTACAAACGCAAAGTCATCTTCAATAATTAATAGCGATTTATCATCATCGGTTAAATTATGTCGATCATCTATAGATATACTAGATAGAGTATTAAATGTTGGACGAGCAAAATCATTGAATTCTTGGACATCTTCCGTTTGAAAATTTAGTTCGGCATCGGTAATTTTTTGCGGTAAATATAAGGTGAAAGAGCTGCCTTTACCTTCTTCACTGCGTAGTTCTAATTCACCACCTAATAAGCGAGCTAGTTGGCGGGAGATTGACAAACCTAAACCAGTACCGCCATAATTACGACTGGTAGTACCATCAGCCTGTTGGAAAGCGGCAAAAATTGATTCTTGCTTATCTTTCGGAATCCCAATCCCAGTATCGGTAACTCCAATTACAACTGTTTCACTCGGTTTATACTTAATAATATCATTGCGTCTGGATGGATGGCGGATGGTGATTTTAACTTCACCTTTGGCTGTAAATTTAAAAGCATTAGATAACAAGTTATTGATTATCTGTTTTAAACGTTGGCTATCAGTATATAATATCTGTGGAATATCGTCTGAAATAGCTATCTGGAAAATTAAATTTTTACTTTCTGCCAATGGACGAAATTCTTGTTCAATACTCATAATAAAATCTGCCAACAATACATCTTCAACATTAATCTCAATTTTGCCAGCTTCTACTTTAGATAAGTCCAGAATATCATTGATAAGTTTAAGCAGATCAATACCAGAATTATGAATCGTTCTCGCATATTCAACTTGTTTGTCAGTTAAATTTTTACCTTTATTATCAGCCAATATCTGAGCCAAAATTAATAGACTATTCAACGGAGTACGAAGTTCATGTGACATATTTGCCAGAAACTCAGATTTATATTTACTGGCTAATTCTACTTCTTTGGCTTTGGTTTCAATATCCTGCTTAACCTTTTCTAACGTTATATTTTGGTCAATAATATCTTGTTTTTGTCGTTCTAATTCCTCTGTATGTTCTTCCAGAGATTCATTGGATTGGCGTAATTCTTCCGATTGGTTTTGCAATTCTTGGGTTTGAGTTTGTAATTCCTCTGATTGGCTTTGTAATTCTTCGTTATTATGTTGCAGTTCTTCCTGCTGTTGTTTTAATTCTTGAGTTTGAATTTGCGTTTGTTGCAATAGCTCTTGCATCTTAGTCCGAGCTTCAACCGAATTAATTCCAATGCCAATGGTTGGCATAACTTGGTTAATGAATTCTAATTGGATCGAAGTCAAATTGTTCGAGCAACCTAATAAAATCACCCCTTTTACTGTATTTTCATACAAAAATGGTATAATAGTTATATGTTTAGGTATAGTCTCACCTAAGTCGGAAGATACTTCAATCATAATAATTCTTTGTTCTTTAACAGCCCGCTCAACTAAACCTTTGCTAAATTCAAATTCATCGGCAATATTCTTGCGGCGATTATGGGCATAACTTGCAACTAGCTTGATAAAATTAAGATTAGTTGATTTTTCAACCAGATAACACAAACCTATATGAGCATTTAGATATAAAGTCAAAAAAGATACCGTATTATGAGTGAGTTCCACAATATTCTGTTCACCACTCATTTGGTCATTCAATTGATTATGTCCTGTTTTTAGCCAATCCTGTAAATTATTGGTATTGGTAGCTTTAACTAATTGTTTTGAAGCAGTTTCCAACGCAATTTTAATTTGAGCAAAATCTCCTACATATTCAGCTTGTGGAGCAGTAATTTTACCAGCCGCCAAATCTTGAGAAGCTTGCACAATATCTTTCACTAAATAACTTAAATTAGATGATAAAGTTGCTAAAACTCCTTCAATTCTAACAAAGTCACCTTGATAATTAATTTTGGAAGTAGTAGTTAGTTCACCCATTAACAATCCTTTAGAGATAAATACTATATCTTCAATTACTTGCTGTTGATCTGATAAAGCTACTGTCAAGGCTTCTTGGATTTGGATAAAATCACCTTGATATTCTTTAGCTTGTGGCACGATGCTTAAATTTCCAGCAGCTAATCCTTTGGAAACTAACACAATATCTTTAATTACCGAACATAAGCTAGACAAAGCGGTTTCTAAGGCTTGTTTAATTTGGATAAAATCACCGCTATATTCAGCTTTTGCTGTTACATCCAAGTCACCTTTAGCCAAACCTTGTGATACCTGCACTATATCTTCCACTACCAAATGGAGATTATTTAACGCAATTTCCAACGAATCTCTAATTTGACCAAAATCACCTTTATATTGAGCCTGAGTGTTCAAGCGTAAATTACCGTCTGCTAACCCTTGGGAAATTTGCACGAAATCTTTAATTATCTGTTGTTGATTGTGCAGAGCATTATTAAGAGCAGTCTTAATTTGGATGAAATTGCCTTGATAGTTAAATTTGGGTTTAATACTGAGATTGCCTTCTGCTAATCCAGTAGATACTTGGACAATATCTTCGATGATTTGCAGGATATCAATAACCATCTGTTGAAACGCTGTGGCTAGTTGGCCAATTTCATCATTTCTGGTGGTATCAACCGACACACTCATATTGCCAGCCATTAAGGTGTGGGCAGCTCGAGTTATAGTTTGAATTGGATTAATAAAAGAATCACTGACCATTATAGCAATACTAATGATTATTATAATGCTAATTCCAACGATGAATATGCTCCACAGTAGCATGAATTGCATTCCACTGATTGCTTCATTCCAATCTATTTTGGCGTGTAATGACCAATCTAAGCCTTTTATTTTTAAAGGAGTATAGGCAACCAAGATTTTTCTACCATTATAATCAAGAATTTTTTTAACTCCGGTTTTACCTTTATCTCGGCTCGCTGAATTATCTAATTTTAATTTAAATAAAGTATCTTGAGGAGCCAAACGGGAATTAGAGCGTAATAAATAATCATTTTCTCCAATTAATACTGTTTCACCATTTTTACCTAAACCGTTGCTGTACTGCATAATAGCATCTATTTTATTGATAGATAGTTGTAATATAAGTACTCCGATTAATTTGGAAGCATCAAAAATTGGAGCGGCAATAAATGATACTGCTGCTTGAGAAGGACCGTAATAGGCAAAATCTTCTAAACTGGTAAAATCTTTATCCTTGCTATCAATTACAGCAGTAAAAACATGACCAATATTGGCATTTGCATAAGGCCCATTTAATAATGAAGTTCCAAAATCATCTTTCTTGGCAACCGTATATAAAATACTACCTACATGCGGATCGACTATAAAAATATCATAATAATCATGTATTTCTTTATATTTTTTGAAAATCGGATGATATAAGGAATGGGTTTTAACATAAGGGTTTTCATCAGTTATTGTTGTAGGATCATTTAAATATAAATTACGATAATTCTCCATTCCGGCAACTTCATCCTTCTCTGCCATTTCTATGTGAAGCGTATTTTCAAATGCTTTGGTAGCAGCAATTGTGGTAGGATTTTGAGCTAATAATTTAATATCATTAACTGCTTGGGTAAAATAGCCCTTAATTTGTTGAGCTTTAATATCTCGTATGCTAGTTAACCGATTGGTTATTTCTTCTGTTAACAAGGTTTTTGATTGATTGTAAATTAATAATCCAACTATAAGTAATGGGAGCAAAGCAACTAGTAAAAATAATACAATAAGTTTACTTCGCATTGATTGGAAGATGCCGAAATTCATGTTATAAACTCCTGATAGTATGGTAATACTTAATGAACTTCAATATGATAGGGGGTAATATACGATTACCTTTCTTAATTATAGTATAATAGGAATTACACATTAATAAAATATATATCTAATATTTATAAGTTATTTATTCAGCATCAAAAGGTATTACCCCTACAATATCATATATGTAGGCAAATTTTTATGATTGCCCTGAATTTATGAGCCATGCAAATAACTATCCTTGTTTAACTGATATTACGCAAAATGGTTCTCAATCTTCTCTAAAATAATTTTTTTTAAGTTCGAAGGTAAGAGCTGGATGAAGAGAGAGTTTCCATATCCATTTACTTTCTCTTTCCTTACATAAATATGGTGATTTGTATAAGTAATCCATTGTGATTACCCTAATTAGGAACACTGTGCGTAACATCAATTAATAACTGTGTTAAAATATACTGACTATAATGGATTATGTTGATAATTGATACCTTTAAAGATAACATCGTAGAGTTGGTTTCACTGTATCACACTGACCTTAAAAAGCTTGATAAATTATTGAATTTATATAATCAACAGAATCCATTATAAACAGAAAATATATGTAATTTGAACTGAAGTCATAATTTTCATTAAAGGAATTTATAGTGAAATATATACTTATTACAATTTTAACCTTAAATTTATTTGCTTGTGGCGTATTATCTGAACCTAAAACTGAAGATTGGTCAGCGAATAAACTCTATGAAGAAGCTAAAGATGCTTTTGGGATAGGAGACTATGAAACCGCAATTCGCTATTATGAATTGTTAGAAGCTCGTTATCCGTTTGGAAAATATGCTCAACAAGCCCAACTAGAAATTATTTATTCTTACTATAAATATGAAGAATCAGCTTCTGCAATAGCAGCTGCCGATCTATTTATTAAATTATATCCACGTCATCCTCAAGTTGATTATGCTTATTATTTAAAAGGATTAGTTAATTTTGCACTTCATCAAGGAACATTAGATAGGTTTTTACCAGTTGATCGTTCTCAACGCGAACAAACAGCAGCAGTGCAATCTTTCCAAGATTTTTCTGAACTAATAGCTCGTTTTCCTGATAGTAAATATAGCAAAGATGCTAGACAGCGTATGGTTCATCTGCGTAATAGAGCAGCTCAACATGAATTACATGTAGCAAACTTTTATATGAAACGAGAAGCTTATTTAGCAGCAGCTAATCGAGCTAAAACAATATTAGAATCTTATCAACGTACTCCAGCCGTTCCTCATGCGCTAATAATTTTGGCTAGAGCTTATAAGATTATGGGATTACAAGATTTATCTGATAGTACGTTAGAAATTCTACAACTAAATTACCCAAATCATGCTGGAATTGCTAAGGTTAAAAACTTAGCCGTAAAGTAAGCCAATTAATATCTATTCTCAGTTTTCTAATGGATACTGGGGACGAGTAAAATACAATGATTACAGACAATACAATTGAATTATTAACCCTTAATTTAAAACTTTTGGGGCATAAAACTCAAAAAAATGTTCTGATAAGTTCTGGTCATAAAGGTGGCAAGCTAAAAATGCTACCAGCAATAAAAAAGTTATTGAAGCTGGATATATCCATTTTTGCAACTTCTGGCACTAGCCGGTTTTTTAATCAAAATGGGATTAAAAATCAAGAACTTTACAAAATTGCTGATAAGAAAGAACCAAATATAGGCTCTTTTTTACAAGATAATCGGTTTGATTTTGTCATAAATATACTAACTGGTAATCATGACTATGACGAAGAAACTGATAGCAATTTGATTCGACGTTTATGTATTGAAAATGCTATTCCACTCATAACAGATGTGGATGTTAGTATTGAAACTATTGAAAATTTAATTAGAAAACATGATGAGGGTTTCTTAAAATATAAAGGTGGTGCTTCCGAACCATGGAATCTTAAAAATAATTTTCTCCATTTAAAAACCAAACACGGTGGTTTGGCTTGTTATCATTCCCATTTTGATAAATCTTATCTCATTTCAATGGAAAATTTGAAATTAAGCCAAGTAGATATGCAAAAGAAGTGGGATATCTATGCTTATTTGAAAGAAAATTATACTCATGAAGATTTGATTGAACGCATGTCAAGAGCAGTAAATGTTATGATTCAACAAGGAGTTACTTATTGCCGAACCTTTATAGATGCAGATAATATAGTCAAATTACTTCCTATTAAAGCAGCTCTTGAGATCAAAGAAAGATATAAGGAACAAATTTATTTAGAATTAGCAGTGCAGCCATTGCATGGAGTCATAGAACCAAAATCTCGTAAATATTTTCAACAAGCTTGTGAATTAGCTGATGTTATTGGTGGTTTACCTTCCAGAGATAGACCGACTCCAGAAAAACATTTAGATTTTATTATGGAATTAGCTAAGGATTTGGGTAAGACAATTGATGTTCATATTGATCAAGAAAATAACCCAGATGAAAATGAAACCGAATTATTAGCAATTAAAACTATAGAACATGGTCTGGAAGGTAGAGTAAGAGGAGTACATGCGATTTCTTTGGGAGCTAAAAATGATAGAGAGCAAGAGCGAATTATTCGGTTAGTAAAAGAAGCTCAGATGGGAATTATTATTTGTCCTTCTGCAGCTATTAGTATGAAACAACTAGATAAAATTGCACCACTACATAATTCAATTGCTCCTATTGTAAAATTAATTGAACATGAAATTCCGATTTATTTAGGAGTAGATAATATCCATGATTTATTCATGCCTTTGGTTGACGGAGATATGTGGTTTGAATGTCGGTTAATGATGGAAGCATGTCGGTTTTATGATATTGAAAAAGTTACTCAAATTGCTTGTGATAAAAGTGGCTTTGCTTTGTAAAATATTGCGTACTATAACTCTTTTTTATATAGATTTTATTAAGAGTTCAAACTTTAGGTTGAGGCAAATTTTGCACTCCGACTAATTCAAACTACCAAATCTATTAATATGCAATACCGAGATTTACGAGACTTTATAACTAAATTAGAAGAATTCGGTGAATTAAAACGGATAAAGCTAAATATTGATCCTTATTTAGAAATGACCGAAATTTGTGATCGTACTTTACAAGCCGAAGGCCCTGCTTTACTGTTTGAAAATCCCAAAGATCATACTATTCCTGTATTGACTAATCTATTTGGTACTACTAAACGGGTTGCCTTAGGTATGGGGCAGGAATCTGTGACAGCATTACGTGAGGTTGGTACTTTGCTGGCTTTTTTAAAAGAACCAGAGCCACCTAAAGGGGTTAAAGATATATTCAATAAATTGCCAATGTTCAAGCAAGTTATGAATATGCCGCCTAAACTTATAAAAAATGCTGCCTGTCAAGAAAATATTTTAACTGGTGATGAGGTTGATTTAGCTAAGTTGCCAATTCAAACTTGTTGGCCCGAAGATATTGGCCCTCTGATTACTTGGGGTTTGGTTATTACCAAAGGTCCTGTCAAAACTCGCCAAAATCTAGGCATTTATCGGCAGCAAGTTATTGGCAAAAATAAAGTTATTATGCGTTGGTTGTCACATCGAGGTGGAGCGTTAGATTACCAAGAATGGCAACAAGCTAATCCAGGCCAACCTTTTCCAATTGCAGTAGCTATAGGTTGTGACCCAGCCACAATTTTAGGAGCAGTTACTCCAGTACCAGATACTCTATCCGAATATTCTTTTGCTGGTTTACTACGTGGCAACCGTACTGAAGTAACTACTTGCGTATCCCATGACCTACAAGTACCAGCTTTTACCGAAATTGTGTTGGAAGGCTTTATTTATCCAGAAGAAATTGCTCCAGAAGGCCCATTTGGAGATCATACTGGCTACTATAACGAAGTAGAAAGCTTTCCAGTATTCACAATTGAACGTATAACTCACCGTTCCAACCCAATTTATCACAGCACTTATACTGGTCGGCCACCCGATGAACCCGCTATTTTAGGGGTAGCATTAAATGAAGTATTTATTCCCATTTTACAAAAGCAATTCCCTGAAATTATTGATTTTTATTTACCACCAGAAGGTTGTTCTTATCGAATGGCAATAGTGAGTATTAAGAAGCAATATCCCGGACATGCAAAACGGATCATGTTTGGAGTATGGTCATTTTTACGCCAGTTTATGTACACTAAATTTGTTATAATTACTGATGCTGATATTAATGTTAGGGATTGGAATGATGTGATTTGGGCAGTGACAACTCGCATGGACCCAGTTCGTGATACTACCATTATTGAAAATACTCCGATTGATTATTTGGATTTTGCTTCACCAATATCTGGTTTAGGTGGTAAAATTGGTTTTGATGCGACTAACAAATGGCGAGGTGAAACTCAACGTGAATGGGGAAGACCTGTTAGTATGAGTAAAGCAGTAAAAACTAAAATTGATGATCTTTGGGATGAATTAGGGATATTTGGTACAACTCCTACACATTGATAAGCCATCAAAAAAATCACTCTAAATTTAATCTTTTAACTAACTTTAAGATGTAAAAAAACTATGCTCCATGAATCATCTATCTTAATCAACGAAGAACTTTGGGAACAAGCCAATTGGATTGGAACCGCTTTTGCCTCTTCCGAAGATGAAATCCCTGCTATTGCTTTAGTATTTGAAAAAGAAACTCCAGCAATCGAAATTTTTCAACAATGGCAAATTGATTTTGGAAAAATTGATGTAGATGAAAAACTACGTATATCCATAATTGAAGGAGAGATTCCTGATCAATCAGAAGGCTATACAATTCATATCACTCCTAACTTGGATGGAATTTTAAAACAAGCTACTGACAGCGAAGTACAAGTAGACGTAACGAATAAATATCAACGATTAGTTACTTCAGAAAATTCGACTGGATTAGTTGATTTCAAATCTTCCTTTGCTAAATTTAAACAATATCATATTTTACCAGCATTTTATATTGACGAATCCATTCAACCAATTTTTGATTTTGCACTTTTAAAAACCGCAATTGATTTCCGTGATGCAGCAGATATTTCTGAAAATGACATTGATTCTGCTATTTTTAAATAACTGAATATTACATAATATGTGATTTGAATTAGTTTCCATTTTACATGCTATGTTTCATTCCATTGGGGTTAATATCCAACCCCGAGGGAGCAATGCCATTAACTTAATGGCAGTGTTCTCCTTGGTTAGGAGAGGTTGAGAAACAATTTGCCTAATATCAATTACTTAAATAATTTATAAATTTAGCATCTTAACTGGGGTTTTTGTAAAATATAAAAAACAATCCGGACTAAATTATCTTCTAAAAATATTGTTAATTTGGCTAGTGATAGCCCTATTATTAATAATCATGAAGTGGTTTAAAATTACAATAAATTATTTAATAAATCTACCAATATTTTTAGATAATAGTAAATTTAACGTTTATACTTCGGCTGCTCAAATCCAGCAACGGAATCATAAACTGGTCCTAATACTGACATTATAACCCACCCCAATAACAAGCCCAAAATTACGGTCATCATTGGTTCTATAATAGTCTGCATTTTGTCTATAGACTCTTTCACTTCTCGATCGTAAAAATAACTTACATTTAATAAAGATTTATCTAACTCTCCAGTTGCTTCGCCAATCGTTACCATGCGTAAGATTAAAGGCGGAAATAAATGAGTTTTTTCAAAGCTTTCACTGATACTTATCCCTTCTGATACATTATCTTTTACTTGTTGCAAAGCGGCTTCAATCACCAAATTATTGGCTAATTTTTTGGTAATTTCTAAACTATCTAACACAGTGATACCAGAGCTGTATAGCAATGCAAAAAAAGTAGCAAAACGGGCTAAGATCATTTTTTTCATAATCGGACCAACTATCCAAATCCGTAGTTTGAAATGGTCAATTGCAAAACAAAAACTAGGACTAACCTTCATAAGAGCTTTAATTAATAAAAATATTACCACTGGAGTAATTAAAATTATATACCAATAATTAACAAATATATTAGATATATATAACAAAATTTGAGTGTGTAACGGTAATTCACCACCCACACTTTTAACAAAATTAAGCAATTGTGGAACTAGATAGATCATTAGGAAAAATAACACGCCAACAATAACTATTCCCATAAAAGCTGGATACATAAGCAATTTTTTAGTTTTAGCTATCATCTCATCATTCCATTTTAAGGAATCAGTCAAGTGTTTAAATACTTTGCCTAAATTGCCACTTTCTTCACCAGCATTAACTAGATTAGTGAACACCTGATCAAAAGTTTCCGGAAAAGCAGCCATAGCATCAGATAATTTAGCTCCACCTTCAATACTTTCTATTAAACTGGAAGTGATCTCTCGAAATCTTGATTGAGGTAAGCTGTCTCGTAAATCTTCTAATCCTTCTAATAAAGGCACTCCTGCTCTAGTCAAGTTTTCCATGTAAAAAGTAAAGGTTATTAATTCTTGACGAGTAACTTTACCTACCCGATAATTACGATTTTTTTTGGTATGGTAATGAATTAAATCTAGTTCCATACGTTCTAAACGAGATTCTAAATCATTAATATTATTAGCACTTAATTGACCTTGAATAACTCGACCATTGTTATCCATAGCTTTATAGAAAAATTGTTGTGACATTGTTACTAACCAGTATGGGTTGATTTTAAATTCTAAACTAAGTACAATCTCTATTCAATTGAGAATCTCCAGATAATGTATACTTGAGTGTGGTGTTGTGTTTTGATACGGATATTAAAAGTATATTAAATCTGTAAATTTAAAAACTATACCATATATTGAGTATAAAGTGGGTTAATGAAACCTAACTTTGAAAATCCTATACATTTAAGGTAAACATTAATATTTGACAATAAGGATGAGAATATGGCATATGAAATTGGTGGTAAAACAGTAGAAACCGATGCTAACGGTTATTTGGTTCAAATTGATGATTGGAATGAAGATGTCGCTAAAGCTATTGCTGCGGAAGAAGGCATTGTAGAAGTGACTCAGCGTCATTGGGATGTTGTCAATTATCTGCGTGATGAGTATGTCAACAATGCAGGTAATCAACCAAATATGCGTAAGTTAACCAAGATTATGCAAACCAAGTGGGATGATAAAAAAGTGGATACTAAAACTATCTATGAATTATTCCCAGCCGGTCCTTCTAAGCAAGCTGGTAAAGTTGCTGGTTTACCTGAAAGTAAGCGTAAAGGTGGTTATTAAAAATTGTAGGTTGGGCTAGTCGCAGTCGTAATCCAACGCTTCATGCTAAAGTTAAGGGCAGACACGTAAAGGCTTGTCCCTACGGAATTTTAAATATTGTAGGGGGAAGCTATATGTTTGCTTTTAATGGCATTAAATATTTTCGTTAGTGAACAATTTTATAAAGTCAGGCGGGTGTTAAAAGTCTCATTGTCAATACGCCAGCGTGCTTGATCCCTTTCGTTACAATTTCTAAAATTTGTTCGGCATAACAATCACTAAAAAACAGCTATTAATAGCTGCCAGAGTTGGTCAAGGATTGTTTAGAGAGCGGCTAAATGTTTACATGGTCTTTTGGTAAATCTTTCACCTTTTTACTTTAACATTTATCCTTTGCATATACTTTTTTTGCTATTAACCCAGTACCTTAATATTGTATATATGCAAAAATTTTAACTTATACTTGACAAATTTATCAATTTCTAAGATAATAATAAAGATTATTTAGGGAGAGGTACCGAAGTGGTCATAACGGCGCGGACTTGAAATCCGTTGAGGGCGAAAGCCCCCGTGGGTTCGAATCCCACCTTCTCCGCCATTTTAGTATATAGATTTAACTTTATATCCTTTATTTTCCAGCAGTTTCAATATTCCTTTTTCTCCAGGTAAATGTAAAGCACCTATAGCAATAAACGCATTTCCCTCTTGCAAACGTTTTAACATCCGCTCAACCATAGTAATATTCCGCTCATTAACTATCCGTTGGTAAAATTTATTAGTTAAATCTTTGTTTTCACTATTTTTCATCATATATTCGATGCTGAATTTTTGTAATTCTGTTAAATCCCGTTGTAAATATAACTCATGTAGTTTGGTAAACATCATCGGCATTTCATCAATATGTTTTATGGTTTCCTTTAACAAGATTATCTGAGTTTCTAATGACAACTCTTCAAACACAGCTAATTGTTCTTCCACTTTTTCCAAACCGTAAGTATCTATTTTAAGTTTCATAGCATCTTTATATAAAAGAAGATCTAAAAACTCTCCAGATTTAGGTGGCGGAGTACTAAGAGTGGCTACAATTGCCCAAGGTTTTAATTTTTCTACTATTGTTGGTGGCACTTGGTATTGACGCAAAGCTTCAGTAACTTGAGTAAATAATTCTTTGTCGATCAATTTATCCAAGGACTGCTCATCATCAGTAATAATCATAGCAGCAGAGGCTTTCAACATTGTAGGCATATCTAATAACATTTCTAATGAAACACTATCTGCTTTCTCAAAATAAGCACGAATTTTATCTGGTAGTTGGTTAACACGAGTATCTTCTGAGTGTATAGTACCAAAAATATAACTCGGAGTAGTTCCAGATTTTTTGATCTGCCAAAATATTCCTTTTTGGGCCTCAGTTGCAAATAAAGTATTGGTAAATAGAATACAAACTAATATAACTAACCATCGGTAAGCAGGTATTTTCACAATTTCCTCTTTTATAAATTTTGAATATATTTAAAGTGTATAATATAACAAATTAGGCAATTTACCAAATTACCTAAATTTTATCGTTTTTTAAATTCCAATTAATTTTGTACGATATACCATTAATAATAGTAGATTAATAAAATGTATGCCTAACAACATAAATAATTGTTCTTATAAATAATAATATTTTAGGTTGAACACAACTTCACAATTTAACATAGTTAATTATACAAACTTTATGAATATCTTGACTGAACATGATTTTAATATTACAACTATAGATACAGGCTTTATAACTCCTCGCTTTGTTGCCAGCTATTTGATTACAGAAAACAATCATGCAGTTTATATTGAGACTGGTGCTAACAGTTCGGTACCAAATTTGTTAAAAGCTTTGCAACATAATAACATCGCAATTGAAAATGTAGATTATGTAATTGTAACTCATATCCATTTAGATCATGCTGGTGGTGCTGGTCAGTTGATGCAAATTTTTCCAAATGCTAGTTTTGTAGTGCATCCATACGGTGCTAGACATATGATAGACCCTAGCACACTAATTGCAGGTTCTAAAGCCGTCTATGGTGAACAAGCTTTCCAAGCTAGTTATGGTGACATAATACCAATTCCAGAAGAACGAATAATTAAGGCAAAAGATGAGCATGTAATTAATTTTCAAGGCCGGGAACTGTTGTTTTTAGATACTCCTGGCCATGCTAGGCATCATTTTTGTATATTCGATGCACAAAGTAAAAGTTTTTTTACTGGAGATACGTTTGGGATTTCGTTTCGAGATTTTGATACTGATAAAGGTGTATTGATTTTTGCATCCACAACTCCGATACAATTTGACCCACCTGCAATGCACAGTTCAATCGACCGTTTATTGCAATTTAAACCTGAGCAAATGTTTTTAACTCATTATGATGCAGTTACGAATATACCTATGTTGGCTGAAAAACTGCATACTTCTATAGATAAGCAGGTTGATATTATGAAATCAGTTGCCAATAGCGATAACCGGCATTCATTATTACGTAAGGAAATTATGAATTATCTGTTGGCTGAGTTAGAAAATTTGGACTATAATTTAACCGATAGTAAGATTCGGCGTAAATTGACAAATGAAGTGGAAATAAATGCTCAAGGTTTAGAAATTTGGTGGGATAAATGAAAATTGGGATTGTATCAGATAGCCATGACAACATACCTTTATTATGTGCGGCAGTTGCTGATGCTAAACAACGTGGTGCTGAGGCCATATTACACTGTGGTGATATTGTAGCACCGAGTACTTTAGAACAGATACAACCATATGATTTACCACTATATATCATCCATGGTAATAATACTGGTGACCTCTATGCTTTATCAAAATTATCCCATGCAAACAACAGTAAAATTTTTTACTATGGACAAGATGCTGAATTTACTTTAGCTGGCAGAAAAATATTCATAGTCCATTATCCTCATTATGCTCGAGCTATGGCAATTACTGGCGATTATGATTTAGTATGTTGTGGACATAGTCATAATATATCAGTCAAACATATTACTAATAATAAAGGAACTCAAACAGTTATATGTAATCCTGGTTCTGTAGGAGGAATTGGAGCCCCAGCAACATACTTATTTGGGAATTTAGAATCAATGACTTTTGAATTACAGCAAAACTGGAAAAGGAATTATTATGAATAATCAACCAAAATTAACGTTGGGATTAAGGAAGAAAAAAGATAATTTTCCTACTGAAAGGCCATCTAAATTAACATTAGGATTACGTAAAAAACCAATGTTAATGCAGTCAGAACATGTAGTAGAGCCAATAAGAGATAATTCCTTTAGAGAATTTAGACCTAGAACCACAGAACAATATACTCTTCTTAACTCTAACGCTATTAAAATGCCAAAAACCAAAGGGCGGTTAGAAGTTAATATTAAAATTACTCAACTGCCTAATTTTGTAGAAAATATTAAGAATGGTTGGCGACGGGTTTATATCAATGCAAATGGATGTTTAGTACAAATTAAAATACGTCCTAAAGCTTGGAATAAATTACTTCAAGCCGATGCGGAATACTCTATGTGGATTGCTACTATTACAGGTAAGATAGGGGCAAAAATTAAAAATGGATTTGAGTTGCTTGAACCAGCAATACAGGTTTATGAAAATCAGGAATCTGTTAAAGAATAATCTCTAGGTTGTGTTGACTTCTCATAGAATCCTCACGAGGAGGCAAATTCAGAAATTATTGTATCTCTTAGAAAATTATATAATTATTTATAAAATATTTAAGAGATGCAATTAGATTTCCCATTCTGGTTAAATGTCCAATTGTA
Organism: Thioploca sp.; assembly: GCA_030627125.1. Lineage (GTDB taxonomy): Bacteria > Pseudomonadota > Gammaproteobacteria > Beggiatoales > Beggiatoaceae > DRQV01. The sequence goes on along the minus strand of DAOUSR010000054.1, from coordinate 440 downwards.
TGTAATGTTGTGATTATACCCAAGTTGGAGGACGGCTGCCTCAAAGTACATAAATATAAAACTAATTTCAGAGGTTAATATATAGTAATATTCCTATATTTACATATCAGAAAAAGGATTGATATTTTGAAAAATAAATTATATGGTAAGTAATTCAAACTTATGACGAAACCGCTTGATATAACATTTTAATAAATTACGTTTCTTATCTTCATTAAGATAAACTTCTATTACATAAATGTTGGAAGTTTTGATAAGCCTGTTAATCGTTTGAATTTCTCAGGGCTGTCGGCTTCAATTTCTGGTAGTCCTAAACAAAGTAGTGTTAAACCTGCTTTTGAAACCTACTAGGTTTTTTTAAATAATCACTACATTAGTTAGGACTATCACAAATTTAACTGTTGCAGCTCAATAAATCTATCCATTATATCGTCTTAGGT